>NZ_JASCPP010000120.1:0-17587 GCF_029959745.1 Pseudomonas sp. PS01298
GGCGGTGTATCAGTCGACCTATTCAGTGACTGACACCGCGCATTCGCGAGCAAGCCCGCTCCCACATTTGGATTTTCATCGTCTTCAAAATTGTGTGAACGCCATGACCACTCAAACCCTCGACCTCGCCAGCGCCACCCACGGCTACCGGCGCCTGCTGGCGCGGCGTGCCTGGCTGCTGGCCTTGCTTGGCAGCGCACTGGCCTGCGCGATTCTGGTCGACCTGGCCAGCGGCCCGTCGGGCATGGGCCTGCTGGCGTTACTCGACGGCATCCTGCATCCCTCGCACCTGAGCGCCACCGACCAGGTGATCATCTGGAACGTGCGCCTGCCCTACGCGCTGATGGCGGTGCTGGTAGGCTGCGCGTTGTCGCTGGCCGGGGCCGAGATGCAGGCGATCCTCAACAACCCGCTGGCCAGCCCGTTTACCTTGGGCGTGTCGTCGGCGGCGGCGTTGGGCGCATCGCTGGTGATTGTGTTCCCGGTGACCACGCTGTGGGTTTCGGCCAACACCGCGATTTCGATCTCGGCGTTTATCTTCGCCGCCGCCTCGGTGTTTTTACTGCAAGCCATGTCACGCCTGCGCGGCGCCGGCGTGGAAAGCCTGGTGTTGTTCGGCATCGCGCTGGTGTTCAGTTGCAACGCGGTGGTGGCCTTGCTGCAACTGGTGGCCACCGAAGACGTGCTGCAACAGCTGGTGTTCTGGACCCTGGGCAGCGTGACCCGGGCCAATTGGGACAAGCTCGGCATCCTGGCGCTGGTGGTCGCGGTGGTGCTGCCGTTTTCCTTCACCGCCGCACCGCGCCTGACCCTATTGCGCATGGGCGAGGACCGCGCGCAAAGCTTTGGCGTGGACGTGAAGCGCCTGCGGTTTTTCTCGTTGCTGCGCATCAGCCTGTTGTCGGCCACCGCCGTGGCCTTTGTAGGCACCATCGGATTTATCGGTCTGGTAGGTCCGCATATCGCGCGGATCCTGGTGGGTGAGGATCAACGCTTCCTGTTGCCGGCCAGCGCCCTGACCGGTGCGTTGCTGCTGTCGCTGTCGTCGATTGCGAGCAAGCTGATCATGCCCGGGGTGATTGTGCCGGTGGGCATTGTCACCGCCTTGGTCGGCGTGCCGATTTTCGTGGTGCTGGTGTTCAAGCGGGGGAGGCAGTTATGAGTGCGGGCTTATCGGTACACAACGCCAATGTGAGCTACGGGCGCCGGCAGATCGTGCACGACCTGAGCTTGCCGCCCCTGCCCCACGGCAGCCTGACCGCCTTGATCGGCCCCAACGGCGCGGGTAAATCCACCTTGCTGCGTGCCGTGGCCGGGCTGGAAAAGATGCAAGGCGTGGTGCGATTGGGCGACCTCGACCTGTCGGCCATGTCCGTTGCCGAACGCGCGCGACGGGTGACCTACATGCCGCAGAACCTGCCGCCCGGCCTGAGCCTCAGCGTGATGGAAAGCGTGATCGCCGCGCTGCGCGTGGCCCATGTGGAGGGCGTTCCACTCTCCAGCGAGGCCTGCCTGCGCGAAGCCTTCGAGGCGTTGCAGCGCATTGGCATCGCGCACTTGGCCGACCAGTTACTCAGCACGTTGTCGGGTGGCCAGCGCCAATTGGTCAGTCTTGCCCAACTGATCGCGCGTCGCCCCCAGGTGATGCTGCTGGATGAACCCACCAGCGCCCTCGACCTCAACTACCAGTTGAAAGTCATGGAGTGCGTGCGCGGGCTGGTGCGCGAGCACCAACTGATCGCCGTGGTGGTACTGCACGACATCAACCTTGCCGCACGCTTTGCCGACCATATCGCCGTGCTGCGTAAGGGCCGGCTGTATGCCAGCGGCACGGCAGATGAGGTGCTCGACCCGGCGCTGTTTGCCGAGGTGTATGGCGTGCAGGTGCGCATCGAACGCTGCTCGCAGCAGTCGCTGCAAGTGTTGGTGGACGGCGCTGTGTAAAACGCTTCTAAGGTTAGACGCAAATGTTTGATTGAATTATTGCCCTTTGGTCTTCACCTATAGCTGCAGGCATTCGCTCATTTGGAGAGCTTCATGATCGACCTGTACTACTGGACTACCCCCAACGGTCACAAAGTATCGCTGTTCCTGGAAGAAGCCGGCCTGCCCTATAAGGTGCACCCGATCAATATCGGCCAGGGCGACCAGTTCAAGCCGGACTTCCTGAAGATCGCTCCCAACAACCGCATCCCGGCCATCGTCGATCGGAATCCGACCGACGGCGGTGCGCCGATTTCGCTGTTTGAATCCGGCGCAATCCTGCTGTACCTCGCGGAAAAAACCGGCCGGTTCATTCCACAAGACCTGCGTGGTCGCCAGGAAGCACTGCAATGGTTGTTCTGGCAGATGGGTGGATTGGGGCCTATGGCGGGCCAGAACCACCACTTCAGCCAGTTCGCCCCGGAGAAGATTCCCTACGCGATCAAGCGCTATGTGGACGAAACCGCGCGCCTGTACGGTGTGCTCGACCGGCGTCTGGCCGACCGCGCGTTCGTGGCCGGTGAGGACTACAGCATTGCCGACATGGCGATCTATCCATGGATTGTTTCCCACAAGTGGCAGAGCCAACGCCTGGAAGACTTCCCACATGTGCTGCGCTGGTTCAACAGCATCAAGGAGCGGCCAGCGACCGTGCGCGCGTATGAACTGGTACAGAAAGTGAACCCGCCCAAGGCCTGACCTGAAGCAGCACGCGATCAAATCCGGGCGCTGGCCTGCCTGCGATAGCCTCACGATGGTGTGACTGACGCACCTGGGTGCTGGCATCGCAGGCAGGCCAACGCCCACATTGATCGCTGTCCGAATCAAGTTCTCACGCTTAACCCAAAACTCCCGCTTGCGTCGTTTCGCCGCGCTCACTAACGTAGCGCCTTTACTGACGCTACCCCCCGCAGGAGCTTTGCCATGGCCTCGCCAGCCCTCTCACATTTTCTTCCCCGGTTCGGCGTTGCCGCGGCAGTGGCCAGTGCATTAAGCCTGGCCGGTTGCCAGCTCCAGAGCACCCAGGACACCCTGCCGCCAGTTGCCGGCGTGCAGCCGATCAAAGGCCTGGCACAGAATGTATCGGTACGCCGCAATGCCCAGGGCATGCCGCTGATCGAAAGCAACACCTTCCACGACGCGCTGTTCAGCCTCGGTTATGTGCACGCCAGTGACCGCATCACCCAGATGGTCACCCTGCGCCTGCTGGCCCAGGGCCGCCTGGCAGAAATGTCCGGCCCTGAGGTGCTGGATGTCGACCGTTTCATGCGTGCGGTCAACCTCAAGAAAAGCGCCGGCGAGCTGTATAACGCCTCCTCGCCGCGCCTCAAGCGCTTCTTCGAAGTGTATGCGCGCGGCGTCAACGCCTACCTGTTCCGCTACCGCGACAAGCTGCCGCCGGACCTGGCACAGACCGGCTACAAGCCCGAGTACTGGAAGCCGGAAGATTCGGCGCTGCTGTTCTGCCTGCTGAATTTCAGCGAGTCGGCCAACCTGCAGGAAGAACTTGCCTCCCTAATGCTGGCGCAAAAAGTTGGCGTCGACAAGCTCGCCTGGCTGACGCCGAGCACGCCGGATGAGCCGATTCCGCTGGCCGAAGCCGAGAAACTCAAAGGCGTGAACCTTAGCCAGATCACTGGCCTGGCCGGGCTGGACACGGCCAGCCAGCAACTGAGCAGCCTCAACGCGCTGGCCGTCACTACCTCGAGCAACTGGGCGATTGGCCCGCAACGCAGCCGCAGCGGCAAAAGCCTGCTGGCCAGCGACCTCGCCGCCCAGCCCCAGGCTCCGTCGCCGTGGAGCTACGTGCAGATTCGTGCGCCCAAATACCAGGCCGTCGGTGCTTCGATTGCCGGCCTGCCGACCCTGTTATCCGGCTTCAACGGCAAAGTCGCGTGGAGCATGAGCACGGTCAAGGGCGACACCCAGGACCTGTTCCTGGAGAAGGTCAAGCGCCAAGGCAACGCGTTGTACTACGAGAACAACGGAAAATGGCTACCGGCTGGCGTGCGCAACGAAACCTACTTCGCCAAGGGCCAGCGCCCACTGCGCGAAGTCGTGTACGAAACCCGTCACGGCGCCCTTCTCAACAGCAGCCAGGCCCTGACCAGCGGCTTGGGTCTGGCCCTGCAAACGGCCGACTTCAAGGATGACAAGAGCCTGGATGCATTCTTCGACTTGTCCCGTGCGCAAAACGTCGCCAAGGCGTCGGACGCCACCCGGGAAATCCGCGCGATTGCCTTGAACATGATCTTCGCCGACGCCACCAATATCGGCTGGCAAGTCACCGGGCGTTTCCCCAACCGTCGCGAAGGCGAAGGCCTGCTGCCCTCGCCGGGCTGGGACACCCGCTTTGACTGGGACGGCTACGCCGATGCGATGCTGCACCCCTACGACCAGGACCCGGCCCAAGGCTGGATCGGCACCGCCAACCAGCGCACCGCGCCGCGCGGCTACGGCATGCAACTGTCCAACTCGTGGGACGCGCCGGAGCGCAGCGAGCGCCTGGCGCAATTGGCCAATGCCGGCAAGCACGACAGCCGCAGCATGATCGCCATGCAGTACGACCAGACCACCCTGTTCGCCGCCAAGCTCAAGACCATGTTCCAGGCACCGGGCATGGCCCAGCCGCTGAAACAGGCGATTGCAGCATTGCCGGCCGCCGAACAGGCCAAGGCGCGCGAGGCGCTGAGTCGCTTGATGGCGTTTGATGGCCGGCTCGCGGCAACGTCCGCCGACGCCGCGCTCTACGAGCTGTTCCTGCAGGAAAGCACCAAGCAGATCTTCCTCGACGAACTGGGCCCGGAAAACAGCGCCAGCTGGAAGGCCTTCGTCAGCAACGCCAGCCTGTCCTATGCCGCCCAGGCCGACCACCTGCTGGGCCGTGAAGACAGCCCGTTCTGGGACGACGTGCGCACGCCGCAAAAAGAAGACAAACCCGCGATCCTTGCGCGCAGCCTGGCCGCCGCGATCACCGCCGGCGACAGCCAACTCGGTGCCGACCACAAGACCTGGCAGTGGGGCAAGCTGCACAGCACCACCTGGAAAAACAGCACTGGCCAGGTGATTCGCGGCCCGCTGGCGTCCGGTGGCGACCACAACACCTTGAACCCGGCACCGTATGCCTGGGGCCAGGACTTCAATACCACCCAGGTGCCGGCGCTGCGCATGATCGTCGATTTCGGCCAGGTGGAACCGATGATGGGCCAGGGGGGCATCGGCCAGTCCGGCAACCCCGCCAGCCCGAACTACGCCAACGGCATCGACCCGGCGCTCAAGGCGCAATACCTGAGCTTCCCGATGCAGCCGCAGAACTTCGAGAAGGTGTATGGCAAGGCGCGGTTGACCCTGACGCCGGGCAAATAACCCGCCCTTATAGGCGCCGGCTTGCCGGCGATGGTGCACTGTCAGCCGGCGTTCCAGCCGTCTGACACAGCGCTATCGCCGGTAAGCCGGCGCCGACAATGGACCACCTGCATTCAGATAGAACTTCTCGCCCCGCCCCTGCCTCCTACCTGATAAGCCCATTGCCCCCGGCACGCCCATGGACCTTGTCATCGCCCGCCCCGAAGGCCTCTACTGCCCCGCCGGAGATTTCTACATCGACCCCTGGCGCCCGGTGGAACGTTCGGTCATCACCCACGCCCACGGCGACCACGCCCGCACCGGCAACCAGCACTACCTGGCCGCCGCCCCCGGTGAAGGCATCTTGCGTTCGCGCCTGGGCCAGGACATCAACCTGCAGACCCTGGCCTATGGCGAACAACTCGTTCACCACGGCGTGACCCTGAGCTTCCACCCTGCCGGGCATGTACTCGGTTCGGCCCAGGTGCGCCTGGAATACCAGGGTGAAGTCTGGGTTGCCTCCGGCGACTATAAAGTCGAACCCGACGGCACCTGCGCGCCGTTCGAGCCCGTGCGTTGCCACACCTTTATCACCGAGTCGACCTTCGGCCTGCCGATCTACCGCTGGCAACCCCAGGCGCAGATCTTTGCCGGGATCAACGCCTGGTGGCAGGCCAATATCGCCGCCGGCAAGGCCAGCGTGTTGTTCTGTTACTCATTCGGCAAGGCCCAGCGCATCCTGCATGGCATCGACGCCAGCATCGGCCCGATCCTCAGTCATGGCGCGGTCGAACCGCTGAACCGGGTGTACCGCGAAGCGGGTATCTATATCCCGGAAACCCTTTACGCCGGCGACTTCAAAAAAACCGACCCACTGCTGCGCCAGGCCCTGATCATCGCCCCGCCCTCCGCCGGCGGCAGCAGTTGGATCAAGCGCTTCGGCGACTACAGCGACGCCTTCGCCAGTGGCTGGATGCGCCTGCGCGGCACACGGCGGCGGCGCGGGGTCGACCGTGGCTTTGTGCTGTCCGACCACGCCGACTGGCCGGGGCTGTTGTGGGCCATCGAACAGACCGGCGCCGAACGCGTGATGGTGACCCACGGTTCGGTCGGCGTACTGGTGCGCCACCTGCGGGAAAAAGGCCTGGATGCCCAAGGCTTCACCACCGAATACGGGGATGACGAAGAAGAGGCCACGGCATGAAAGCCTTCGCGCAGCTCTACGCCAACCTTGACGCCACCACGTCCAGCAATGCCAAGCTCGCGGCATTGCAAGCCTACTTCCTGCAAGCCCCGGCAGAAGATGCGGCATGGGCGGTGTATTTTTTGTCCGGCGGGCGCCCTCGCCAGTTGGTGCCGACGCGCCTGCTGCGGGACATGGCCACCGAGGCGGCGGGCATCGAGCCGTGGCTGTTCGAGGAAAGCTACCAGTCGGTCGGCGACCTGGCCGAGACCATTTCCCTGCTACTACCGGAATCTACCTACACCTCGCAGGATGGCCTGGCGGTGTGGCTGGAAGAAAAGCTCCTGCCGCTGCGCGGGCTGGCGCCTCAGGATCTGGCCGAGCGCCTGCCGGCGTTATGGGCGCAACTGGATCAACCGAGCCTGATGGTGTGCATCAAGTTGATCACCGGCAGCTTTCGCGTCGGCGTGTCCAAATTGCTGGTCACCCGTGCACTCGCCGCAATGGCCGACCTCGACAGCAAGCGGGTCGCGCAGCGGTTGGTGGGCTACACCGACTTGTCCAACCGGCCGACGGCCGAAGGCTACCTCAAGCTGATCGCCGCCGAATCAGACGACGAACATGCGCAGCGCGGCGGACAGCCCTATCCGTTTTTTCTCGCCCATGGCTTGTCGCAACCGGTGGAGCAATTCGACGCATTGCTCGGCTCCCCCGCCGATTGGCAGGTGGAATGGAAGTGGGATGGCATTCGCGCGCAACTGGTCAAGCGCGACGGCCGCCTGTGGGTGTGGTCGCGTGGCGAAGAATTGGTCACCGAGCGTTTCCCCGAACTGCACAGCCTGACCAGTGGTCTGCCCGATGGTACGGTGATCGACGGAGAAATCGTGGTGTGGAAGGACGCAGTGCAGCCCTTCGCCCTGCTGCAACAGCGAATTGGCCGCAAGACCCTGAGCAAAAAGGTGCTCGACGATGCACCGGTCGCCGTCCTCGCCTATGACCTGCTGGAATACCAGGGCGCCGACTGGCGCAACCAGCCCCAGGCCGAACGTCGCGCTCAACTCGAGCGGGTAATCGCCCAGTGCAACCAACCCGTGCTGATTCCATCGCCCCTGCTCACGGGCGCGACCTGGCAGGATCTTGCGCAGCAACGCGAAGCCTCCCGTCAGTTGGGCGTGGAAGGCATGATGCTCAAGGAGCGCAAAGGCCTTTACGGTGTGGGTCGCACCAAGGACATGGGCCTGTGGTGGAAGTGGAAAGTCGACCCGTTCAGCGTCGACGCCGTGTTGATCTACGCCCAGCGCGGCCATGGTCGGCGCGCCAGCCTCTATAGCGACTACACCTTCGCCGTGTGGGACGGCCCACCCGGCAGCGAGCGCACGCTCGTGCCCTTCGCCAAGGCCTATTCAGGGCTGACCGACGAAGAGATGCGCAAGGTCGACGCGATTGTGCGCAAGACCACCGTAGAGAAGTTCGGGCCGGTCAGCAGTGTCACGCCGAGCATGGTATTCGAGTTGGGGTTCGAGGGCATTGCCCTGTCCAAACGGCATAAAAGTGGGATCGCGGTGCGGTTTCCGAGGATGTTGCGGTGGCGGCAGGACAAGGCGGTGGATGAGGCTGACAACCTGGCCACGCTGCAAGACCTGCTGACCGGATGCTAAACACGCCATAAATCCCTGTAGGAGCTGGCTTGCCTGCGATGGCGGCGGATCAGTGACAGATGAATAAGCTGAACCGCCGCCATCGCCGGCAAGCCAGCTCCCAGGTTTTCGATCTGCATCAGCCCCAAATGGGTGCACTGTTTTTTGCGTGCCCATTTTCGGGCATCTCCTACACTGAGATCTCCCTCTTCCCACCTTTTAAAACGACCATTCGGAACTATGGTGCAGAAATTGCTACTTGTGTTGCGTCTGACACCGTTCAGTAACAGTCCTAAACGCGCCACAAGCGCTTATCTTGGTTTCCAGGGATTACATAATGAAAAAAGCATTGCTGACCCTTTCTGCACTGGCTCTGTGCATGGCCGCTGGTACTGCGTTGGCCAAGGAATACAAGGAACTGCGTTTTGGTGTCGATCCGTCCTACGCGCCATTCGAATCCAAGGCCGCCGACGGCAGCCTGGTGGGCTTCGATATCGACCTGGGCAATGCGATCTGCGCCGAGCTGAAAGTGAAGTGCAAGTGGGTCGAAAGTGACTTCGACGGCATGATTCCAGGCCTGAACGCCAACAAATTCGACGGCGTGATTTCGTCGATGACCGTGACCGAAGCCCGTGAAAAGGCGATCGACTTCTCCAGCGAGCTGTTCTCCGGCCCGACCTCCCTGGTGTTCAAAAAAGGCGCGAACTACTCCACGCCTGAGTCCCTCAAGGGCAAATCGGTGGGCTACGAGCAAGGCACTATCCAGGAAGCCTACGCCAAGGCCGTGCTGGACAAAGCCGGTGTGACCACCAAGGCCTACGCCAACCAGGACCAGGTGTACGCCGACCTGACCTCCGGCCGTCTGGATGCGTCCGTGCAGGACATGCTGCAAGCCGAACTGGGCTTCTTGAAGTCGCCGGCCGGCGCTGACTACGAAGTCAGCAAGGCTATCGACGACCCTCTGCTGCCGTCGAAAACTGCGGTCGGTATCAAAAAAGGTAACAAAGACCTCAAGGCCTTGCTCGATAAAGGTATCAAAGCGTTACACGATGATGGCACCTACGCCACTATCCAGAAGAAACACTTCGGCGATCTGAACCTCTACAGCGGTAAATAACACCCTGGCGCCCACCGGTTTGCGGTGGGCGCTTTTTTATCGCCATTAGGTCCTGAATTCATGTTTGAAGATCTTTTGCAAACCCTGGGGCTGGGCGCCTTCAGTTTGAAGGGGTTCGGCCCGCTGTTGCTCCAAGGGACGTGGATGACCGTAAAACTCTCGGTCGCCTCCCTGGCTGTCAGTGTCCTGCTCGGCCTGATTGGGGCCAGCGCGAAACTGTCCAGCGTCAGCTTGATCCGGATTCCCGCCCAGCTCTACACCACCTTGATTCGCGGCGTACCTGACCTGGTACTGATGCTGCTGATTTTCTACAGCCTGCAAATCTGGCTGACCGGTTTGACCGACTTCATGGAATGGGACTACATCGAGATCGACCCATTCAGCGCCGGGGTGATCACCCTGGGTTTCATCTACGGTGCCTACTTCACCGAGACATTTCGCGGTGCGATCCTCGCGGTCCCGCGTGGCCAGTTGGAAGCTGCAACCGCCTACGGGCTGAGTCGCGGGCAGCGGTTTCGCTTCGTGACCTTTCCGCAGATGATGCGTTTTGCCCTGCCGGGCATCGGCAATAACTGGATGGTCATGCTCAAGGCCACGGCGCTGGTATCGATCATCGGTCTCGCGGACCTGGTCAAGGCCGCCCAGGATGCCGGCAAGAGCACCTATCAACTGTTTTACTTCCTGGTCATCGCGGCGTTTATCTACCTGCTGATCACCAGTGCATCCAATTTCGTCCTGCGTCGGCTTGAACGCCGCTACTCCGCTGGGTCCCGGGAGGCCGTGCGATGATCGAACTCCTGCAGCAATACTGGCGCCCCTTCCTGTACAGCGACGGCCAGCACATCACCGGGCTGGCAATGACCATGTGGCTGCTCAGCGCCTCGCTGGTGATTGGTTTCCTGGTCTCGATCCCGCTGTCCATCGCCCGCGTCTCGCGCAATCGCCTGGTGCGTTGGCCGGTGCAGTTCTACACCTACCTGTTTCGTGGCACGCCGCTCTATATCCAGTTGCTGATCTGCTACACCGGCATCTACAGCATCGCCGCGGTGCGCGCGCAGCCGGTGCTGGACGCGTTCTTTCGCGATGCGATGAACTGCACGATCCTGGCCTTCGCCCTCAACACCTGCGCCTACACCACCGAGATTTTCGCCGGTTCGATCCGCAGCATGGCCCACGGCGAAGTCGAGGCCGCCAAGGCCTATGGCCTCAGCGGCTGGAAGTTGTATGCGTATGTGATCATGCCGTCGGCCCTGCGCCGCTCGTTGCCGTACTACAGCAATGAAGTGATCCTGATGCTGCACTCGACCACCGTGGCGTTTACCGCGACAGTGCCCGACATTCTCAAGGTCGCACGGGACGCCAACTCGGCGACCTACATGACCTTCCAATCCTTCGGCATCGCCGCGCTGATCTATCTGACAGTGACCTTTGCCCTGGTCGGCCTGTTTCGTCTGGCGGAGCGCCGCTGGCTGGCCTTCCTCGGGCCGAGTCATTAAGGAGCCTTCATGCGTCATCAGGTTCATGAACTGATCGCGCCTGTGCCTGGCACGGCGCGGCAGATTCACAGTTTCCACTTCGGCCCGGAACAGGCTGAAGGCAAGATCTACATCCAGTCGTCGCTGCATGCCGATGAAATGCCCGGCATGCTGGTGGCCTGGCACCTCAAGCTGCGCCTGGCGCAACTGGAGGCCGCCGGGCGCCTGCGCAGCGAAATCGTGCTGGTGCCGATCGCCAACCCGGTGGGCCTGGAACAGGTGTTGATGGATATTCCGCTGGGCCGCTACGAGCTCGAAAGCGGGCAGAACTTCAATCGCTTGTTTGTCGACCTCAGTGACGCGGTGGGTAACCAGGTCGAGGCATTGCTCGGGGATGATCCGCGACACAACGTCGAACTGATCCGTACCGCGCTGTCCAACGCCCTCGCCGCGCAAACCGCCGAGACCCAGCTGCACTCCCAGCGCCTGGTGCTGCAACGCCTGGCCTGCGACGCCGACATGGTGCTCGACCTGCATTGCGATTTCGAAGCCGTGGCGCACCTGTACACCACGCCCGAGGCGTGGCCGCAGGTCGAGCCGCTGGCGCGCTATCTCGGCTCGGAAGCCAACTTGCTCGCCACCGATTCCGGCGGCCAATCCTTCGATGAGTGTTTCACCCTGGTGTGGTGGCAATTGCAGCAGCGATTCGGCGAGCGCTTCCCGATCCCCATGGGCAGCTTTTCCGTCACCGTCGAGCTGCGTGGCCAGGGCGACGTCAACCATGGGCTGGCCAGCCTCGATTGCCAGGCGATCATCGATTACCTGATCCACTTCGGCGCGATCGAGGGCGAACCCGCCCCGCTGCCGGCGCTGCCCTACCCCGCCACGCCGCTGGCAGGCGTCGAACCGGTGGCGACACCGGTCGGCGGCCTGCTGGTGTTCAGCGCCCTGCCGGGGGAATACCTGGAGGCCGGGCAACTGATCGCCGACGTCATCGACCCCATTACCGACCGCGTAACGCCTGTGCACTGCCAGAAGGCCGGCCTGCTTTACGCCCGTTCGCTACGCCGCATGGCCACTGCCGGGATGGTCATCGGCCATGTCGCCGGCTCAGAGGCCTACCGTAGCGGCTATCTACTTTCGCCTTGAGGATGCACGCCCCATGTACAAATTGACCGTTGAAGGCCTGCATAAAAGCTATGGCGACAATGAAGTGCTCAAAGGTGTCTCGCTCAAGGCCAAGACCGGTGACGTGATCAGCCTGATCGGCGCCAGCGGCTCGGGCAAGAGCACCTTTTTGCGCTGCATCAACTTCCTGGAAACCCCCAACGACGGCGCCATGACCCTCGACGGCCAGCCGATCCGCATGGTCAGCGACCGCCATGGCATGCGCGTGGCTGACGATGCCGAACTGCAGCGCCTGCGCACACGCCTGGCGATGGTGTTCCAGCACTTCAACCTGTGGAGCCACATGAGCGTGCTGGAAAACATCACCATGGCCCCGCGCCGGGTGCTGGGTTGCAGCAAGAAGGACGCCGAAGACCGTGCCCGTCGCTACCTCGACAAGGTCGGCCTGCCGGCACGCGTGGCCGATCAATACCCGGCCTTTCTCTCCGGTGGGCAGCAGCAACGGGTGGCCATCGCCCGCGCCCTGGCCATGGAGCCGGAAGTGATGCTGTTTGACGAGCCTACTTCAGCCCTCGACCCGGAGCTGGTGGGCGAGGTATTGAAGGTGATCCAGGGCCTGGCCGAGGAAGGCCGCACCATGATCATGGTGACCCATGAGATGAGCTTCGCGCGCAAGGTGTCGAGCCAGGTGCTGTTCCTGCACAAGGGCCTGGTGGAAGAGCAAGGTGCGCCGGCGGATGTGCTGGGCAACCCGAAAAGCGAGCGGCTGCAGCAATTTCTCAGCGGCAACCTGAAGTAAACGTGTAGGAACCGCCTGGCGATAGCGCCTTGAGCCCTGCGGCGATCTTTGCGCCACCCTCGCCGCGGTGCGACGCGCCTGCAAGGATTGCGTTAAACCTTTGATGCTCGGTGAAGGTCTGTGGAATAGGCCTTCCAGAGTGTCAGCCGTCGCATGGCAAAACCCCACGACTTCGCCAAAACATGGTTCGCCGCCAAGGGCTGGAAACCGTTCGCCTTCCAGAAAGCGGTGTGGGCTGCCGTCAAGGCAGGCCAGTCCGGCTTGCTGCATGCCAGCACTGGTGCGGGCAAAACCTATGCGCTGTGGTTTGCCGCCCTCAATCGCTTCGCCATCACTCGCCCGCCACGCAAAGCGCCCGCAGAGCCACTGACGGTGCTGTGGATCACGCCAATGCGGGCGTTGGCCGCCGATACCGCCCGCGCACTCGAAGCACCGCTCGAGGCCTTGCAGATTCCCTGGAGCATCGGCCTGCGCACCGGCGACACCAGCAGCAGCGAGCGTGCACGCCAGACACGCCGACAGCCCACCGCACTGGTCACCACTCCAGAAAGCCTGACCCTGATGCTCGCCCGCGCGGACAGCGAAGTGAGCCTGGCGCACCTGCGCATGGTGGTGGTGGATGAATGGCATGAGCTGATCGGCAACAAGCGCGGCGTGCAACTGCAGCTGGCGTTGGCACGGCTGCGGCGTTGGCATCCCGAGCTGATGGTATGGGGGATTTCGGCAACGCTGGGTAATCAGGCTCACGCCTTGGAGGTATTGGTCCCACAAGGTGGCGGGATCAACGTGCAGGGGCAGACAGCCAAGCAGCTGTTGGTCGACACCTTATTGCCGCCCATCGCGGAACGCTTCCCCTGGGCCGGGCATATCGGCTTGAAAATGTTGCCGCAGGTAGTGGCCGAAGTGGAAACCAGCAGCAGTTGCCTGGTATTCACCAATACCCGCGCGCAATCGGAAATCTGGTACCAGGCGTTGCTCGAGGCGCGCCCGGACTGGGCGGGCTTGATTGCCCTTCACCATGGCTCACTGTCCCGGGAGACGCGTGACTGGGTCGAGCGCGCACTCAAGGACGGGCAGCTCAAGGCCGTGGTGTGCACCTCGAGCCTGGACCTGGGGGTGGATTTCCTGCCGGTGGAACGAGTCCTGCAAATTGGCTCGGCCAAAGGCGTGGCGCGGCTGATGCAACGCGCCGGGCGCTCGGGCCACGCGCCGGGGCGGCCATCGCGGGTGACGCTGGTGCCGACCCACAGCCTGGAACTGGTGGAAGCTGCCGCCGCCCAGGATGCCATTGCGCAGCGGCACATCGAAGCGCGGGAATCGCCGCACAAGCCGTTGGATGTACTCGTACAGCACTTGGTGAGCATGGCGCTGGGCGGTGGCTTCACCCCCGATGCACTGCTGGCGGAAGTGCGCGGTGCCTGGGCCTATCGCGACCTGACCGAGGCCGACTGGACCTGGGCCCTGGGCTTTGTGCGCCATGGCGGGCTGTCGCTGACCGCCTACCCGGACTACCGCCGCGTGGAGCCCGACGAACACGGCATCTGGCGCGTCCCCGACGCCAGGCTCGCGCGCCGGCATCGCATGAGCGTGGGCACCATTGTCAGCGACGCCAGCATCCAGCTGAAATTCTGGAGCAAGGGCGGCGGCGGCAAAAACCTCGGCAGTGTCGAAGAAGGCTTCATCGCGCGCCTCAAGCCGGGTGATGGGTTCCTGTTTGCCGGACGCTTGCTGGAGCTGGTCCGGGTGGAAAACATGACCGCCTATGTACGTCGCAGCAGCGCCAAAAAAGCCGCAGTGCCGCGCTGGAATGGCGGGCGCATGCCGCTTTCCAATGAGTTGGCGCAAGCCGTGGTGGAACGCTTCGACGCTGCGGCGCGCGGGCACTACGACGGGCCGGAAATGCGCGCGGTGCAACCCTTGTTGCAGACGCAGTTGCGCTGGTCCGGCCTGCCGACGCACGACGGGTTGTTGGCCGAAGCCCTGAAATCACGCGAGGGGTGGCACCTGTTTCTCTACCCGTTTGCCGGGCGCCAGGTGCACTTGGGCCTGGCGAGCCTGTTGGCATGGCGGGTCAGCCAACGCCAACCCGTGACCTTTTCGATTGCAGTGAATGATTACGGCTTGGAGCTGCTGAGCGCGACACCGGTGGAGTGGCCTGCCCTGCTGAATGAGGCATTGCTGAGCCCGGCAGACTTGCTGGCCGACGTCGTGGCCAGCCTGAACGCCGGCGAACTCGCCCTGCGCCGCTTTCGCGAGATTGCGCGGATCGCCGGACTGGTGTTTGCCGGATACCCCGGCGCGCCGAAAAGTACACGCCAGGTGCAGGCGTCCAGCGGCCTGTTCTTCGAGGTTTTCAAGCAATATGACCCGCAGAACCTGTTGCTGACCCAGGCCGGGGAAGAAGTCCTGCGTGATGAGTTGGATATTCGTCGGCTGGAACAGACACTGCGGCGTCTGTCGGCGCTGCAACTGGACTTGCACGTGATCGAACGGCCGACGCCGCTGGCCTTTCCGCTGTTGGTGGAACGGATGCGTGAAAGCATGAGTTCGGAAAAACTCTCCGAGCGCATCGCGCGGATGGTCAAGGACCTGGAGAAAGTCGCGGATAACGGGAAGGCTTGATGTATTACACCGTGCAACTGGAAGGTGAAACGTTATGGCTGCTGGCGGACAAGGCCGTGTATTGGCCTGCGCATCAGTGTTTGCTGATCGCCGATGCGCATTTCGGCAAGGCCTCGGCCTACCGCAGCCTCGGGCAACCGGTGCCACAGGGGACTACCACCGAGAACCTGCAACGACTGGATCGGCTGTTATCGGCCTTCACCTGCGCGCGCGTGATCTTCCTGGGCGACTTCCTGCACGGCCCTGGCTCGCATGCCAGTGGCACGCTGGGCGCCTTGCGGGCGTGGCGTGAACGCCATACAGGGCTGCACCTGACCTTGATTCGCGGCAATCACGACAAGCGCGCAGGCGACCCGCCGGCGGACTTGGACATCGAGGTGGTCGCGGAGCCGCTGCTGATGGGGCCATTCGCGCTGCAACACGAACCGGATGCGCATGCCAGCCACCATGTACTCGCGGGCCATGTGCACCCGGTGTATCACTTGCGCGGCAAAGGCCGGCAACGCTTGCGCCTGCCGTGCTTCCAGCTGGGTAGCCGCGTCAGCCTGTTGCCGGCGTTCGGGGCGTTTACGGGGGGTTATGCGGTGGAGCAGGACAATGACCACCGGATCTTTGTGATCGGCGATCACGAGGTATGGCCAGTGCGTTGACCGGCCTCCCAGTTATCAGGCGACAGGCGCGGGCGGTGGCTCGTCCGGAAGGGTCGGTTCACCGGGCTCGGTCGGCTGGGGGTAATCCGGCTCGGGTTGGCCGGGGATGCCGCCTGCGTAGGCGGGATCGGCCATCAGGGACCAGGCCAGAACACCAATCTGGTTGGGTTCAAGCCGGGCAAGTTCGGCGCTGATTCGCGGGTCGATCTTCATAAAAGTACTCCTCAAGCGTGGCCCGGCGCGTCTTGCACGCGCCGAGGCAGTACACCCAATAGAGTCACTTTCCGCAGACTAATTCCCTTGGCGTGTAGGACCTTTCGATCAAGCGCGCGGCAAGGTCACGCCACGCTGGCCCTGGTACTTGCCGCCACGGTCCTTGTAGGACACTTCACAGGCCTCGTCGGACTGCAGGAACAGCATCTGCGCCACGCCTTCGTTGGCGTAGATCTTCGCCGGCAGCGTGGTGGTGTTGGAGAACTCCAGGGTCACGTGACCTTCCCACTCAGGCTCGAGCGGCGTCACGTTGACGATAATGCCGCAGCGAGCGTAGGTGCTCTTGCCCAGGCAGATGGTCAACACGTCGCGCGGAATGCGGAAAAACTCCACGGTACGCGCCAGGGCGAAGGAGTTTGGCGGGATGATGCACACGTCGCTCTTCACGTCGACGAAGCTTTTTTCGTCGAAGTTTTTCGGATCGACGGTCGCCGAATTGATATTGGTGAACACCTTGAATTCATCGGCGCAACGCACATCGTAGCCGTAGCTGGAAACCCCGTAGGAAATCAGGCGTTCAGCGCCTTCGCCACGCATCTGGCGCTCTACGAAGGGCTCGATCATGCCGTGCTCTTGCGCCATGCGGCGAATCCACTTGTCCGATTTGATGCTCATGGCGGGTGTCCTGAATAGCGAGGTGGAAAAATTCTGTGGGGCATCTTACCGGGGCCAGCGTTGGGGTTCAAAGGGCGTGGGGGATTTGTTGATGAATGCGCACGCTCCTGTAAGTCGCGGCCAGCGGGGCCGGGACCCGGGTTGCAGGCGCTGGTGGCGGTAAATACCACCGCCAGTCACGAAAATAGAGAAACCTTCGGAAATACCATTGGCACGTCCCGGAAAAAGGGTTAAGGTGGCGCCACTGTGCTGCTTGTGTCACTGAGAATCTCTACACGATATGTTGAATTTCGATCCAACCATCTCCAAGAATTTTTCCTGCTCTTTGCACTCAGTCTCGGCCAGGGCTTTTCCTGAGTCGCAGTTAACTTTGTCCAAGGAGATACACCATGTCTAATCGCCAAACTGGTACCGTTAAGTGGTTCAACGATGAAAAAGGCTTCGGCTTCATCACTCCACAATCCGGTGACGACCTGTTCGTTCACTTCAAAGCTATCCAATCCGACGGCTTCAAAAGCCTGAAAGAAGGCCAACAGGTTTCTTTCATCGCTACCCGCGGTCAGAAAGGCATGCAAGCTGAAGAAGTTCAAGTTATCTAACTTGTACTGACTTAGTCGAAAAAACCCCGCCCTCAAAAGCGGGGTTTTTTTATGCCCGCAATTTGGTGCTGTGGTGCCACGCACAAAGCAATGTGGGAGCGGGCTTGCTCGCGAAAGCGCTGGATCAGTCAGCACATCTGCCTACTGATACTGCGCATTCG
>NZ_JASCPP010000121.1:0-17384 GCF_029959745.1 Pseudomonas sp. PS01298
GTGGATCAACATGTGGGCGCGGGCTTGCTCGCGAAAGCGCCGGGTCAGTCAGCACACCTGAAACTGACACCGCGTATTCGCGAGCAAGCCCACTCCCACAGGGTCCGCGTGCATCAGGTAGAGATCAGCCCGCCACTCGCACTACGCCCATATCGATGCCCAGGTGGACCAGTTCGGCATGGGAACTCACCTGCAACTTACTCTTGAGCAAGGTCAGGTGGTTGGACACGGTCTTGCTGCTGATACTCAGCTGGGCCGCGATAGAGCGTGCCGGGGTGCCTTTGGCGAGCATCAGGAAAATCTCCAGCTCGCGCTGGGTCATGCCCTGCAGGCGACGGTCGGTGGGGTGATAGGCCAGTTGCGTGGCCAGGTCCTGCTCGATGTAGGTGTGGCCGTCGAGGATGCGCTGCACCGCCTCAAGCATCACCGCCGGCGAGGCGTTTTTGGTCAGGTAACCGGCGGCGCCGGCGTCCAGGGCCTGGCGCACCACCGGCAGTTCCGCATGCTGGCTGAAGAACAATACGCGCAACTGCGGCAGGCGCTGGCGCAGGCGGCGAGTGGTTTCCAGGCCGCTGATCCCCGGCAGGCCGAAGCCGATGATCACCAGCGCGGGCACCGCCTCGTGCACCCGCGCCAGGGCCTCCTCGCCGCTCGCCGCTTCACGGACCACCACGCCCGGCAGCCCGTGGCGCAGCAGGCCGGCATACCCCAGGCGGACCACGGCGTGATCATCGACCAGCAGGATGTTCATAGTGCCTCCAATGGCAGCGTATCTTCCCCATGCTAGAACCCCGGGGCCTGCCGCGACCTACTACTTTGGTACTGGTTTTGCTGTCTATCGTCGCATTCCCAAGGCAGCGCGACTCACGTGTAATGGGCGCATAACGATAAGGATTGCCTTGCCATGCTGCCCGCTCGACTGCCCCTCGTGGCACTGCTGTGCCTGTTCGTCGGCTACACCTGCGCCGACACCCCGCTGTTTTCCGCCGAAGGCTACCGTCTCAGCCTATACCGCAGCCCTACGCCCGACCAATTGCCAGGCGCGACGATTGTCGACACCCAGGCCCTGCAAACCCTGCTGCGCCAGACGCCCGCGCCGGTGCTGGTCGATGTGTACCGCCGCCAGTGGCTGCAAGGCCGCTTCATCGAGGACCAGCCGCATGCCAACGTGCCCGGCAGCCACTGGCTGGCCAATACCGGCGACGGCGACCTCACGCCGGAATGGCAGGGTTATTTCGTGCGGCACCTGTACAAATACACCCACGGCGACCTGAACCGGCCGCTGGTGTTCTATTGCCGCGCCGATTGCTGGCTGAGTTGGAACGCGGTAAAACGAGCCGCCAACCTGGGCTATACCTCTGTGTATTGGTACCGCGATGGCTTGGACGCATGGGAAGCGGCGAAACTGCCAGTGACGGCTGCAGCACCCGAACCCTTTGAATAAAAATCCACAACAAGAAGGTGAACGGCCATGTACAAAATTCTGATTGCCGACGATCACCCGCTGTTTCGCGAGGCGATCCATAACGTCATCAGCGACGGGTTCCCCGGCAGCGACGTGATGGAAACCGCCGACCTGGACAGTGCCCTCGCGCTGACCCAGGAACACGACGACCTCGACCTGATCCTGCTCGACCTGAACATGCCCGGCATGCACGGCCTCAATGGCCTGATCAACCTGCGCAACGAATCGCCGACCATCCCGGTAGTTATTGTCTCCGCCGAACAGGACAAGCAGATCGTGCTGCAGGCCATCACCTATGGCGCCGTGGGGTTTATCACCAAGTCCTCGCCGCGCCTGCAAATGACCGAGGCGATCCAGCAGATTCTCAACGGCAATGTGTACCTGCCGCCGGACATCATCCGCACCCAGAAGCCCGGCACGCACCGGCGCCTCAACGAAAACCCCGGCTTCGCCCCCGAGCTGCTGCAAGCCCTGACCCGCAAGCAGCTGCTGGTGCTGGAGCGCATGACCAAGGGCGAGTCGAACAAGCAGATCGCCTACACCCTGGAGATTGCCGAGACCACGGTGAAGGCTCATGTGTCGGCGATCCTGCGCAAATTGAATGTGCATAACCGGGTGCAGGCGATCCTCAGTGCCGGGGACATTGATTTCGGCTCCTACCTGCGCCGCTGATCCTGCCCAGTTCCCCACGCCTACAGGGCGACGTGTTGGCCGAGCAAGTGACTCATCGCCGTCTTGAGCTTCATCGGCCGCACCGGCTTGTGCATCAGCGTGTGCCCCAGCTCGCGGATCTGCAGCTTCAACTCATTGCTGTAGTTGGCGGTGATCATCATCGCCGGGATCGCACGACCGCGCCGGGCGTTGATGCGGGCGACGGCGTCCACGCCGTTCTGGTCGTGGTCGAGGTGGTAGTCGGCGATCAGCAGGTCCGCCTCGGCATGGTAGTTGTCCACTTGCCGCGCCAGGTCCTGCTCTGACAACGCCGTCACCACGCAACAGCCCCAGCCTTCGAGCAAGGTGCGCATTCCCGCGCAGATCGCCGCATCGTTATCCAGCACCCACACCCGCGCGCCCTGCAGGCGCTCCAGCAGCGGCTCGCTCATGCACGGTATCGGCAAGGACCTGGGCGCGGTGGTGCTCAACGGCACCTCCACCGAAAACATCGAGCCCTGGCCCGGCCAGGACCTGACGCTGATGCGATGGCCGAGTATCCCGGCGATTTTCTCCACGATCGCCAGCCCCAGGCCCAGGCCGCGATCCTGGTCCGGGCGCTGCACATCACCGCGCTTGAACTCCTGGAAAATCTCCTCCAGCCGCTCCTCGGCAATGCCCATGCCGCTGTCCCATACCTGGATCAACACGCGCTGGTGCTGGCGTCGGCAGCCCAGCACCACGCGGCCCTTGTAGGTATAGCGAATCGCGTTGCTGAGCAGGTTGCGCAGGATCCGCGCGAGCAGCTGGATGTCACTGTGCACCAGCGCCGAGCAGCCGACAAAATGCAGCTGCAGGCCTTCGCTGCGGGCCAGCTCGGTGTACTCCGCCGCCAGGTTATCGAGCAATTCGCTCAGGGCGAACGGGGCGATATCGGCCTTGATCACCCCGGCATCCAGCTTGGAAATATCCACCAGGGTGCCCAGCAGGTTTTCCACGTCTTCCAGGGAATTGCTCACGTTGCGCACCAGGGTTTCGCTGGGGCGTTCCAGTAATGCACTGGTAAACAGCCGCGCCGCGTTCAGCGGTTGCAGGAGGTCGTGGCTGACGGCGGCGAGGAATTTGGTTTTCGACAGGTTGGCCTGCTCGGCCTCGCGCTTGGCCTCGCGCAGGCGTGCCTCCATGCGCCGGCGCTCATCGATTTCCTTCAACAACTGGCCGTTGAGCGAGGTCAGTTCCGAGGTGCGTTGGGCCACGCGCTGCTCCAGGTGCTGATAGGCCTGGTGCAGGGCTTCGGCGGTGCGCCGGCGTTCGGTGATGTCGCGAATCAGCACGAAAATCCCCACCACTTCACCGCTGGCGAGCATGTTCGGCACATAGGAGCGCAGCATGTAGCGCTCCTGGTTATTGATGTTGGTCTCGGCGAACTCAAAGGTCACGCTCTCCCCGGCCAGGGCGCGGGCGACGTAGGCATCCAGGCGCTGGCAATGCTGCTCGCTGTGGACTTCGCGCAGGCTCTGGCCAAGCATCATCCCGCGCGGCCAGCAGTACCATTCTTCATAGACTTTATTGGTGAACTCGTAGACCAGGTCGGCATTCAGGTAGCCGATCAGGGCCGGCACGTTGTCGGTGATCAGGCGAATCCAGCGCTCGCTGGCCTGGGCCTGCTGCGCCGCTATCTGTTCGCCGCGCAGGGCTTCGGCACGCAGCCGGGCGTTGATCAGCAGGTGGTTGCTGGCCTTGAGTTCGGCCATCGCCTGGTTCAGCGCGTCGGTGCGTTCGCGGACTTGCTCGGCCAGCACCACTGAATGCTGAAAGGTGGTGTAGGGATTGTTGCCCTGGGTCATGCCGGACTCGATGCGCTCGATCAACGCCGCATTGATCCGTGCCAGCTTGTGGTTGTCCTGTTGCAGCCGGGCGACCTCGGCGAGCAGCTCAGCGCCGGCCACGGGCAATGGCGACCCCGGTGAAGGTCTGGTTGATGTGCATGCCATTGAACTGTTCTCCGTAGGTGTTGAACCCCATCACCCGCTGGTCACGCAGCAAGCCACCGATCTGCTCCAGGGTGCCGGTGTCTTCCAGCTCCAGGCGGCGCAGGAAGCAGTCGCAGCCGATGGTCAGCAGCAGGTCGCCGAGGCGCGCGTGCAGGCCATCGAACAGGCCTTGCAGGTTCGGCAGGATCGGCCCGGGCTTCATCACGGTGAGGACGATGCCGTTTTCCACCGCGCAGTAGAAACTCAGGCTCAGGTCGGCGTGCACTTGCTGGATCGCGCGCACGTAGTACTGGTCGTGGATGCGCACCGCGAGTGGGTGGGCGGCGAAGAGGCGGTGGTCGAGGTCGGCCACGGCCACGCCGATGTGCCGCGCGTACTCCTCGGCGGCGGGTTCGGCGTTGAGCTCGAACACACGGCGTGACGGGCTGTCGGCGCCGGTCACCACCAGCTTCTCGGTGCGCGGCAGGATGTGGTGGGTGGTGAAGACCTCGAAGTCCAGCCAGGTGTTGACCAGCACCACCACTGCCGCGCCGCTGTGGAAGGCGCCGTTGAAGTACACGTGGGTGTCGGTGAGGAAGTTGTCATCACCGGCCGAACCGCCGAAGTGCGGGATGTCGCCGAGCGCCGCGCTGAGCGCGGCGAGCACCATTTCTTCACGGCTGGACAGGCCATCGAGCAAGGTCAGGGCGAAGGTATTCCCTTTGATCGGCGCCAGGGTATTGCTGCGACAGCCGCCGACCAGCCGCTCGACCATGTCCTGGGCGTTGATCAGGCTGAAGTGTTCAACCTGGTCGATGAGTTCGGTGGCAATGGAGAAGTGCGCATGATTGAACCCCACCGCCGTGATGCAATTGCGGCCATAACCTTGGGGCGTGATCTCGCCGGCACTGGTGCAACCCACCACACGCACACTGCCAAAGCACTGCTGCAGGGCCTGGCCGAGTGCCTGGAGGTCGTAGGAAGCGGAACAGAAAAACAGCACGAACCCCAGGTACGGATGCAGCAGTTGCCGCGCCAACTCCTCGGCCGCCTGCCCGGCATCGGCGGCCTGGGACATGGCACTGACTACGCCTTCACTGTTGTGCATCGCTGGTTCCCCCTCTGAAGCATGAGTGTACGAAGGCCCGGGGGTGGGACCTATGCTACTTGGGTACTGGATGGGGGGATGCGATGGGATGAATTGTCGTGGCGTCGCGGCGTTTCACATCAGACCGCCGCCTTGACCAACATGCCGGCCGCTACCAGCACGCACAGGCTGGCAAACCCGACCTGCAGGGTCCGCGCGGGGATCACCGAGCACAGGCGCCGGCCGATCAACATGCCGACAATGCTCGCGGCGATGAACACCCAGCCCATCGACTCGATGCGCACACCGGCGTGGAACGCGCCGACCACGCCGATCAGCGAGATCAGGCTGATCACCATCAGCGAAGTGGCGACGATGCCGCGCATCTGCACATCGGTGAGTTGCTTGAACGCCGGCACGATCAGGAAGCCACCGCCGACCCCGAGCAGTCCGGACACGGCGCCCGTGACCGCACCAAGGGCGGCGAGTGTCGCGCTGCACTTGGCGGTCCAGGCCAGGCGCCCGGTCTGCTGGTCGAGCATGCAGTTCTTCTGGCCCCAGGACGCGGCGCCATGGTCACTCGGCCCGGCTTCGACCTTTTCGCGCTGCAACATGCGCCAGGCCACCAGCACCATCAGCGCGCTGAACAGGCCCATCAGCAGCGCTTCCGGCATCTGGTGGGCAAGGAACACCCCCAGCGGCGAGAACAGCGCGCCGAGCAAGGCGATCAACAGCGCGGCACGGTACCGCACCAGGCCATGGCGCAGGCCGTCAATCGCGCCCACCGCCGCCGCTGCGCCCACCGCCAGCAAGGACACGGGCGCGGCCTGGGTCATGCTCAGGCCCAAGCCGAGCACCAACGCCGGCACGCCAAGGATGCCGCCGCCCGCGCCGGTCAAGCCCATGACCAGGCCCATCAAGATGCCTAAAACACTCGCCAGCAGCATTCAGTCCACCTTGCTCAAGCGGGTCAGCCACTCGCGCCCCTTGAGCATGCCGTTCCAGTAGAACCACGGCAGCAACGTCGCCTTGAGGAACCACATCGAACGCCGCGCGCGGGTCGGGTCGAGGGGAAAGGTCGGCAACAGCTTGCCGCCATAGCCGAACTCGGCCAGCACCACCTTGCCCTTCTCCACCGTCAGCGGGCAGGAGCCGTAGCCGTCGTATTTGAGCGGCAATGGCGCCTGTTTGCGCAGGGCCAGCAGGTTTTCGGCGACCACCACGATTTGCTTGCGCACGGCGGCAGCGGTCTTGGCGTTGGTGGTGCCGCACACATCGCCCAGCCCGAAGATGTGCGGGTAGCGCAGGTGTTGCAGGCTATGGGGGTTCACTTCGCACCAACCGGCGGCGTCGGCCAGCGCGCTCTGGTGGATAAACTCCGGTGCGACCTGGGGTGGCACCACGTGCAGCAGGTCGAAGGATTTCTCGACCACGGTGACGTTGCCCTCGGCATCCTTCACGTCGAACCAGGCCTTGCGTGCCGGGCCGTCGACTTTCACCAGGTTGGCATTGAATGCCAGGCGGGCGTTGTACTTCTCCACGTATTTCATCAGCGGCGGCACGAAGGTCGCGACCCCAAACAGCGCCGCGCCGGCGAGGTTGAATTCGACGTCGATATTGTTCAGATGGCCTTGCTTGAGCCAATGGTCGCAGGACAGGTACAGGGCCTTCTGCGGTGCGCCCGCGCATTTGATCGGCATCGCCGGCTGGGTAAAGATCGCCTTGCCGCCCTTCAATTGCTGCACCAACTGCCAGGTGTAGGCCGCGTACTGATAGCTGTAGTTGGAGGTCACGCCATTGCGGCCCAGCGTGTCCTGCAGCCCCTCGATTTTCTCCCAGGCCAGGCGCAGGCCGGGGCAGACGATGAGGTTTTGCCAGGTCACGCGCTGGCCGTTGTCGAGTACCAGGGTGTGTTCGTCGGGCAACAGCTCGGTGACCGCAGCCTGCACCCAGGTCACGCCATTGGGCAGCACATCGGCCAGCGGGCGGCGGGTCTTTTCCAGGTCATAGGCACCACCGCCCACCAACGTCCAGGCCGGCTGGTAGCAATGGTGGTCGCTGGGTTCGATCAGGGTGATGTTCAGGTGGGGGTCGCGCTTGAGCAGGCTGGCCAGCAGGCCGATGCCTGCCGAACCGCCGCCGATGACTACGATATCGCCACTGATGGTAGGGCCCCAGTGTTGGTCATTCATGGTCGATCGCCTTTCTTATACATGCACACAAGGGTCGCTGCCGGATGGCGTCACGCCCAGCTTTTCATGACCGCGCCGCAGTACAGCCCGGACAAGGTCTTCATCACTTGGATCACTTCGTGGCTGGCCAGCCCGTAGAAGATGTATTTGCCTTCCCGACGGGTGGCGACCAACCCTTCATCGCGCAAGATGCCCAACTGTTGTGACAGCGTCGGTTGGCGCACGCCGGTCATGGTTTCCAGCTCGCCGACGTTGCGCTCGCCCTGGGTCAGCTGGCAGAGGATCAACAAACGGTCTTCGTTGGCCAGCGCCTTGAGCAAGGAACAGGCCTTGGACGCCGATGCGCGCAACTGGGCGACTTCGCCCTCACTCAGAGTAGATTCCATTTGCCTCGGGTCCTTTCTGTCACTTAAGCTCAAAACATTATGTGTAAATGTAAACTGATTGTAACCACTTTTTTCTTCACCAGGGACCGCCGCCATGCCAGCGTTGATTCAAGCCTTTCTGGACGAGGCATCGTCGACCTACACCTACGTCGTGCATGAAACCGACGGTGGCCCCTGCGCCATCGTTGACTCGGTGCTCAACTACGACCCGGCTTCGGGGCGCACCGACACGGCCCAGGCCGACAAGGTCATCGCCTTCGTCCGCGAGCACGACCTGCACGTGCAATGGCTGCTGGAAACCCACGCGCACGCCGATCACCTGTCCGCGGCGCCCTACCTGCGTCGCCTCCTGGGCGGCAAGATTGCCATCGGCGCGTCCATCAGCAAGGTGCAGGGCGTCTTCAAGCACCTGTTCAACCTGGAGCCGGAGTTTCGCGTGGACGGCTCGCAGTTCGACCACCTGTTTGCGCCGGACGAGGTGTTTCATATCGGCAACCTCAAGGCCCAGGCGCTGCACGTGCCGGGGCATACGCCGGCGGACATGGCTTACCTGATCGACGACCGGTTGATCCTGGTGGGCGACACGTTGTTCATGCCGGACGTGGGCACGGCGCGCTGCGACTTCCCCGGCGGCGATGCGCGGCAGTTGTATGCGTCGATGCGCAAGCTCTTGGCGTTTCCCCCGCAGACCCAGCTGTATGTGTGCCATGACTATCCGCCCGAGGGCCGCGAGGCCAAGTGCCTGACAACCGTGGCCGAGCAGCGCGCGGGCAATATTCATGTGCATGACGGCGTCGATGAAAACGCGTTTGTCGCGATGCGCACCACGCGCGATGCCGGGCTGGGGATGCCGACATTGCTGCTGCCGGCGATCCAGGTGAACGTGCGCGCGGGCAATCTGCCGCCGGCTGAGGAGAATGGCGTGACGTACCTGAAGATCCCCCTCAACCAACTGTAAAAACATTGATCCCGAGTGGGAGCTGGCTTGTCGGCGATGGCGGTGTATCAGGTGCAGATAAGCTGGCTGGCCCAGCGCTTTCGCAGGCAAGCCAGCTCCCACATTTGTCCTCGGTTGTGTCAGGGTTGGGGATGTCGAGGTTATTGCCGGCTGAGGATTATGGCGTGACGTTCCTGAAGATCGCCCTCAACCCACTGTAAAAACATCGATCCCGTGTGGGAGCTGGCTTGCCTGCGATGGCGGTGTATCAGGTGCAGATAAGCTGGCTGGCCCACCGCTTTCGCAGGCAAGCCAGCTCCCACATTCGATCTCCATGCACCCGGGGACCTAGGCCTCACCCCCAATCCCCTGTGGGAGCGGGCTTGCTCGCGAAGGCGATCCGTCAGGTGGTGCATTCGGCGACTGATCCACCGCTTTCGCAGGCAAGCCAGGTTCCACCTTTGTCCGCGGCTGTGTCAGGGGTGGGGATGTCGACGCTGTGGCCAGCTGAGGATTATGGCGTGACGTATCTGAAGATCCCCCTCAACCCACTGTAAAAACGTCGATCCCGTGTGGGAGCGGGCTTGCCCGCGATGGCGGTGTATCAGGTGCAGATAAGCTGGCTGGCCCACCGCTTTCGCAGGCAAGCCAGCTCCCACATGTTGGGCTGTGCTTGGAACTGTGAGAGCGGTGTCAATCAGTTGCCGAGGCTGATGCCATTGGCCGGCAGCGGCAGCGCGGTTTTGTAGCGCACTTGCTTGAGCGCAAAGCTGGAGCGGATGTTGGCCACGCCCGGCACCTTGGTCAGGAAATCCATCATGAAGCGCTCCAGCGACTGGATCGTCGGCACCAGCACGCGGATCAGGTAGTCCGGGTCGCCGGCCATCAGGTAGCACTCCATCACCTCGGGACGGTCGGAAATCGCTCCCTCGAACTGCTGCAACGCCAGTTCGTTCTGCTTTTCCAGGCTCACATGGATGAACACGTTGACGTGCAGCCCCAGCAGGTCGGCATCGAGCAGCGTGACCTGGTCACGAATCAGCCCAAGTTCCTCCATCGCCTTGACCCGGTTGAAACACGGCGTCGGCGACAGGTTGACCGAGCGGGCGAGGTCGGCGTTGGTGATCCGCGCATTCTCCTGCAGGGCGTTGAGAATGCCGATATCGGTACGGTCCAGTTTGCGCATGAGACAAAATCACCTGTTTATTATGTTTATGCAGTTTTTTTATCCGCAAATGATCCCGGGCGCAATGAAACACAGATAAATATTCTTCTACGCCACGCCTATGATTGTTGTAGGACAAGATTTCTTCTACCCGAAGACTGACTGTCAGCTAGCGCGCCCACTACAAGAAATTCACAAGATAGAGCGTAGAAAGCCATGACCCAGCAGTACGAACCACTGCGCCTGCACGTGCCTGAACCCTCAGGCCGCCCCGGCTGCAAGACCGACTTTACCTACCTGCGCCTGACCGACGCCGGCCTGGTGCGCAAACCCGCCATCGACATAGAACCCGCCGACACCGCCGATCTGGCCAAGGGCCTGATCCGCGTCCTCGACGACCAGGGCCAGGCCCTGGGCCCGTGGGCCGAAGGCGTCCCGGTGGAGATCCTGCGCAAAGGCATGCGCGCGATGCTCAAGACGCGCATCTTCGACAACCGCATGGTCGTCGCCCAGCGTCAGAAAAAAATGTCGTTCTACATGCAAAGCCTTGGCGAAGAAGCCATCGGCAGCGCCCAGGCCCTGGCCTTGAACATCGACGACATGTGCTTCCCCACCTACCGCCAGCAAAGCATCCTGATGGCCCGCGACGTGCCGTTGGTGGACCTGATCTGCCAACTGCTGTCCAACGAACGCGACCCGCTCAAGGGCCGCCAACTGCCGATCATGTACTCGGTCAAGGACGCGGGTTTCTTCACCATTTCCGGCAACCTCGCCACCCAATTCGTACAAGGTGTGGGCTGGGGCATGGCCTCGGCGATCAAGGGCGATACCAAGATCGCCTCCGCCTGGATCGGCGACGGCGCCACGGCCGAATCGGACTTCCACACCGCCCTCACCTTCGCCCACGTCTACCGCGCGCCGGTGATCCTCAACGTGGTCAACAACCAATGGGCCATCTCCACCTTCCAGGCTATCGCTGGCGGTGAAGCCACCACCTTCGCCGGACGCGGCGTGGGCTGCGGCATCGCTTCCCTGCGGGTCGACGGCAACGATTTCATCGCGGTGTACGCCGCCTCCGCCTGGGCCGCCGAGCGTGCGCGCCGCAACCTCGGCCCGACCCTGATCGAATGGGTCACCTACCGCGCCGGTCCGCACTCAACCTCCGATGATCCGTCCAAATACCGGCCTGCCGACGACTGGAGCCACTTCCCGCTGGGCGACCCGATTGCCCGTCTCAAGCAGCACCTGATCAAGATTGGCCAGTGGTCCGAAGAGGAGCACGCGGCGGTCAGCGCTGAACTGGAAGCCGAAGTGATTGCGGCCCAGAAAGAAGCCGAACAGTACGGCACCCTGGCCGGTGGCCAGATTCCAAGCGCCGCGACCATGTTCGAAGACGTCTATAAAGAGATGCCGGAGCACTTGAAGCGCCAGCGTCAAGAGTTGGGGATCTGACATGAACGATCACAACAACAGCATCGAATTGGAAACCGCCATGACCACCACCACCATGACCATGATCCAGGCCCTGCGCTCGGCCATGGATGTGATGCTTGAGCGTGACGACAATGTGGTGGTATTCGGCCAGGACGTCGGTTACTTCGGCGGCGTATTCCGTTGCACCGAAGGCTTGCAGACCAAGTACGGCAGTTCGCGGGTGTTCGACGCGCCGATCTCGGAAAGCGGCATTATCGGCGTGGCCGTTGGCATGGGCGCCTATGGCCTGCGTCCGGTGGCAGAAATCCAGTTCGCCGACTACGTCTACCCGGCGACCGACCAGATCATCTCCGAAGCCGCGCGCCTGCGTTATCGCTCGGCCGGCCAGTTCACTGCGCCGCTGACCATGCGCATGCCTTGCGGCGGCGGCATCTACGGCGGCCAGACCCACAGCCAGAGTATCGAAGCGGTCTTCACCCAGGTCTGCGGCCTGCGCACCGTGATGCCGTCCAACCCGTATGACGCCAAGGGCCTGCTGATCGCCTCGATCGAAAACGATGACCCGGTGATCTTCCTCGAGCCCAAGCGCCTGTACAACGGCCCGTTCGACGGCCACCACGACCGCCCGGTGACGCCGTGGTCCAAGCACCCGCAAGCGCAGGTGCCGGACGGTTACTACACCGTGCCGCTGGACGTGGCCGCCATCGTGCGTCCGGGCTCGGCCGTCACCGTGCTGACCTACGGTACCACCGTGTATGTGTCGCAAGTTGCCGCCGAGGAAACCGGTATCGATGCCGAAGTCATCGACCTGCGCAGCCTGTGGCCACTGGACCTGGAAACCATCGTCAAGTCGGTGAAAAAGACCGGCCGTTGCGTGGTGGTGCATGAAGCCACCCGCACCTGCGGCTTTGGTGCCGAGTTGGTGTCGCTGGTGCAGGAGCATTGCTTCCATCACCTGGAAGCGCCGATCGAACGCGTCACCGGTTGGGACACCCCCTACCCGCACGCGCAGGAGTGGGCGTATTTCCCAGGGCCGTCCCGAGTGGGCGCGGCGTTGAAATGGGTCATGGAGGTCTGAATGGGCACGCACGTTATCAAGATGCCGGACATTGGCGAAGGCATCGCGGAAGTTGAACTGTCGGTATGGCACGTGAAGGTCGGCGACATGGTCGTCGAAGACCAGGTGCTGGCAGATGTAATGACCGACAAGGCGATGGTGGACATTCCCTCGCCGGTGCACGGCAAGGTGATTGCACTCGGCGGCGAGCCGGGTGAAGTCATGGCCGTGGGCAGTATCTTGATCAGTATTGAAGTCGAAGGCGCCGGTAACGCCAAGGAAGCGCCCGCGGTAAGTGAACCGGTGAAAGCCGCTGCCGTGGTCGAAGCCAAACCGGCGCCGGTTGAAAGCAAGCCGGCACCGGCAGTCATCAAGGCCCAGGCGCCCGTGGCGCGTGAAGCCGACGAACGCCCGCTGGCCTCCCCCGCCGTGCGCAAGCATGCGCTGGATGCCGGGATCCAGCTGCGCCTCGTCCAGGGCTCCGGCCCGGCGGGGCGCATTCTGCATGAAGACCTGGACGCTTACTTGCTGCAGCGCCCGGCGCACACTCACAGCGCTGCCAACCCCTACGCCGAACGCACCAGCGAAGAACAGATCCCGGTGATCGGCATGCGCCGCAAGATCGCCCAGCGCATGCAGGATGCCACCCGGCGCGCCGCGCATTTCAGCTACGTGGAAGAGATCGACGTCACCGCCCTCGACGAGCTGCGCGTGCACCTCAACGAGAAGCATGGCGCCACCCGCGGCAAGCTGACCCTGCTGCCGTTTATCGTGCGGGCGATGGTCGTGGCGTTGCGCGACTTCCCGCAGATCAACGCGCGCTATGACGACGAAGCCCAGGTCATCACCCGCCTCGGCGCGGTGCATGTGGGTGTCGCCACCCAGAGCGACGTCGGCCTGATGGTACCGGTGGTGCGACACGCCGAAGCCCGCAGCCTGTGGGGCAACGCCGAGGAAATCGCGCGCCTGGCCACGGCCGCACGCAATGGCAAGGCCAGCCGCGATGAATTGTCGGGTTCGACCATTACCCTGACCAGCCTGGGCGCGCTCGGCGGCATCGTCAGCACCCCGGTGCTGAACTTGCCCGAAGTGGCCATCGTCGGCGTCAACCGTATCGTTGAGCGACCGATGGTGATCAAGGGCCAGATCGTGGTGCGCAAGATGATGAACCTCTCCAGCTCCTTCGACCACCGCGTGGTCGATGGCATGGACGCGGCGCAATTCATCCAGGCCATCCGTGGCCTGCTCGAACAACCCGCCAGCCTGTTCCTGGAGTAAGGGCATGACTCAGACATTGAATACCACGCTGCTGATCATCGGCGGCGGACCTGGCGGTTATGTGGCAGCGATCCGGGCTGGCCAGCTGGGCATCCCGACCATCCTGGTGGAAGGCCAGGCGCTGGGCGGCACCTGCCTGAACATCGGCTGCATCCCGTCCAAGGCCCTGATCCACGTGGCCGAACAGTTCCAGCAAACCATCCACCACAGCCAGGGTTCGCAACTGGGCATCGAAGTGGACGTGCCAACCCTGGACATCCGCAAGAGCGTGGAATGGAAAGATGGCATCGTCGACCGCCTGACCACCGGCGTTGCCGCGCTGCTGAAGAAGCACAAGGTGCAGGTGATCCACGGCTGGGCCAAGGTGGTGGACGGCAAGACCGTCGACGTCGGCGACCAACGCATCCAGTGTGAGCACCTGCTGCTGGCCACCGGTTCGAAAAGCGTCAACCTGCCGATGTTGCCGATTGGCGGGCCGATCATTTCCTCCACCGAAGCCCTGGCGCCAACTCGTGTGCCCAAGCGCCTGATCGTGGTCGGTGGCGGTTATATCGGCCTGGAGCTGGGGATTGCCTATCGCAAGCTTGGCGCGCAAGTCAGCGTCGTCGAAGCGCAGGACCGCATCCTGCCCGCCTACGACGCCGAGCTGACCCAGCCGGTGGCCGAATCCCTCAAGCACCTGGGCGTGAAGCTGTACCTCAAGCACAGCGTCACCGGGTTCGACAACAATAGCCTGCAGGTCCGTGATCCGAATGGCGACACCGTGTCGCTGGACGCCGATCAGGTACTGGTTGCCGTGGGTCGCAGACCCAACACCCAGGGTTGGAACCTCGAGGCACTGAACCTGGAAATGAATGGCGCCGCGATCAAGATCGACAGCCGTTGCCAGACCAGCATGCGCAATGTGTGGGCGATCGGTGACCTCAGCGGCGAACCGATGCTCGCGCACCGCGCCATGGCCCAGGGTGAAATGGTCGCCGAACTGATCAGCGGCAAGTCCCGCGAATTCAACCCGGCGGCCATCCCGGCCGTGTGTTTCACCGACCCCGAGCTGGTGGTGGTCGGCAAGACCCCGGACGAGGCCAAGGCGGCCGGACTGGATTGCATCGTGTCGAGTTTCCCGTTCGCGGCGAATGGCCGGGCCATGACCCTGGAGTCGAAAACCGGCTTCGTGCGGGTGGTGGCGCGGCGTGACAATCACCTGATCGTCGGCTGGCAGGCCGTGGGCGTCGGCGTGTCCGAGCTGTCCACCGCCTTCGGCCTGAGCCTGGAAATGGGCGCGCGCCTGGAAGACGTGGCCGGCACCATCCACGCCCATCCGACGCTCGGCGAAGCCGTGCAGGAAGCCGCTTTAAGGGCCCTGGGCCACGCGCTGCACCTTTAACAACCGCGGTGAGGCCATCGCAGGCAAGCCAGCTCCCACAGGTAAAATGCATTGCAAATGGGGGCGCTGGCTTGCCTGCGATAGCGGTGGATCAGCCAATACAGCTGCTGAATGGCCCGCCCACCCGCTCCCACACCGGCCAAGAATGAAGTATTGTTGCGCCCATCCAGAAAAAAACCGACAAGCCTGCCTTCGACCAGGCGGTTGACCAGAGATAGAGGGTGTCATGGGTAACGAAAGCATCAATTGGGACAAGCTGGGTTTTGACTACATCAAGACCGACAAACGGTTTCTCCAAGTCTGGAAAGACGGTGAGTGGCAAAAAGGCACCCTGACCGACGACAACGTGCTGCACATCAGCGAGGGCTCCACCGCCCTGCACTATGGCCAGCAGTGCTTCGAAGGCCTCAAGGCCTACCGTTGCAAGGACGGCTCGATCAACCTGTTCCGCCCGGACCAGAACGCCGCCCGCATGCAACGCAGCTGCGCCCGCCTGCTGATGCCACATGTGTCGACCGAAGACTTCATTGAAGCCTGCAAACAAGTGGTCAAGGCCAACGAGCGCTTCATCCCGCCGTACGGCAGTGGCGGCGCGCTGTACCTGCGCCCGTTCGTGATCGGCACCGGTGACAACATCGGCGTGCGTACCGCGCCGGAGTTCATCTTCTCGGTGTTCGCGATCCCGGTCGGTGCCTACTTCAAGGGCGGCCTGGTGCCGCACAACTTCCAGATCTCCACCTTCGACCGCGCCGCGCCACAGGGCACCGGTGCCGCCAAGGTCGGTGGCAACTACGCCGCCAGCCTGATGCCGGGTTCCGAAGCGAAGAAATCCGGCTTCGCCGACGCGATCTACCTGGACCCGATGACCCACTCGAAGATCGAGGAAGTCGGCTCGGCGAACTTCTTCGGGATCACCCACGACAACAAGTTCATCACGCCGAAGTCGCCTTCGGTGCTGCCAGGCATCACCCGCCTGTCGTTGATCGAACTGGCCAAGACCCGCCTGGGCCTGGAAGTGATCGAGGGCGAAGTGTTCATCGACAAACTGGCGGACTTCAAGGAAGCCGGCGCCTGCGGCACTGCCGCCGTGATCTCGCCAATCGGCGGCATCCAGTACAACGGCAAGCTGCACGTGTTCCACAGCGAAACCGAAGTCGGCCCGATCACCCAACAGCTCTACAAAGAGCTGACCGGCGTGCAAACCGGCGACATCGAAGCCCCGGCGGGCTGGATCGTCAAGGTCTGACAGCCCACACCCGGCTGAGCCACACGCCACTGTAGGAGCCGGCTTGCCGGCGATGACTACCTTGAATACCGCATTGGACTCAAGGGCCTCATCGCCGGCAAGCCGGCTCCTACCGGTTTATGCCCCGCTCTTGGGGATGTTCGCGGCAATCTTCTTGCCCATGCTGATCCTCGCCTCCACCCCATACCCCAACGCCTCGTAGAACCCCGCCACCGCCTCGTTGCCACTGGTGACCTGCAGATTGATCTTCATGCAGCCCAGGGCCGTCAATGCCTGCTCGGCATAGCGCACCAGCGAGGAACCCAGGCCATGACGCCGATAATCAGCGTGCACGGCTACCGAATACAGCCAGCCGCGATGGCCGTCGTAGCCGGCCAGAATCGTGCCGATCACCACCTTCTTATCCGTTGCCACGAAAAACAGCCCATCGTTGACGGCCAGCTTCTTATCAATAGCCAGGGTTGGCAGGTTGTGCGCGGTGTCATACCCGAATGCCTCCTGCCACAACGCCACCACCTGCGCCCGGTGCTGGCGGTCGCGATAAAGCCCGATGGGATGGCGCGACAACAGCGTCTTCTCCATCACCAAGGTGCGCTCGTTGCCGTGGTAAACATCGCGGACCGTTTGAAACCCCAGCTTGGTATAGAACGGTTCGGCGGTCAGCGAAGACGGCACACTCAACACCGTCACCCCGGCCTCGCGGGCGCGCACTTCGATTTCAATCATCAACAGCCGGCCAATGCCCTGCCCTTGCAGCGCCGGATTGACGAACACCGAGCGCACCACATTGGCGTCCAGGGCGGCCGTGGCGACAATCACCTGCTCCTGCACCGCCACCAGCACCACCCGGCGCGTCAGCAATGCCAGCACTGCATCGGGGGTGAAGTTAGCCGCTACCCGGGCAATCACATCCGCGGGGTAATCCCGCGCATTGCTGCTGTGCAAGGCCGCCAGGATGACCTGGCTGATTCCCTCGGCATCGGCGGGTTGGGCAGTACGGACAGCGGTCGACATAATTGCTCCTTGCTGCGGCGGTTTGGCAGACGCCACCATACCAATGTGGGAGCGGGCTTGCTCGCGAATGCGCAGTGTCAGTCACCCAATCCAGTACTGACAGACCCCATTCGCG
>NZ_JASCPP010000122.1:0-17368 GCF_029959745.1 Pseudomonas sp. PS01298
GCGTTGGGCTGCGCAGCAGCCCCGATAAAGCAGAATGCATTGTGTCAGGCACTCCTCAGTGCAGGGTTTTAGGGCTGCTGCGCAGCCCAACGCGGGGCAAGCCCGCTCACCACAACAAGCCGCTTGCCAGAACAAGCCCACTCACCACAACAAGCCCACTTGCCACAACAAGCCCGCTCACCACAAACATCAGCAGCAGACCTTCGAGCAGTCGCTTACTGCTGCTGCACCGAGATCACCGGCGTCGGCGCAACGAACACCTTGGCATGCATCTGCTCATGCCCGCCGCCACGGCGCATGCCGCGTACCGGGCAGGCGTCGAGGTAGTCCAGGCCGACCGCGAGTTTCAAGTGCCGCTCCGGCCGGGCCAGTTGGTTGGTCACATCAAAGCTGTACCAGGCGTCATCCAGCCAGGCTTCGGCCCAGGCGTGGCTGGCCAGGTGCGCGGTGTCTTCGGTGTACAAATATCCCGACACATACCGCGCAGGAATTCCCAGGCTGCGCGCGCAGGCCAGGAACGCGTGGGTGTGGTCCTGACACACACCCGCATGCCCTGCAAAGGCCTGGGCGGCGCAGGTGTCGACTTCGGTAGAGCCCGGCGTGTAGACCATCGACTGGTGCAGGGCGTGCATCAGGTCGATCAGCGCCGTGCGATCGCGGCGCTGATGGCAATGCTGTTGCGCAAAACCGCGCAAGGCCTCGTCGGGCTCGGTCAGGCGCGTGCAACGCAGGAATGGGAAAGCCGACTGACTCTCATGTTCGGCCTCGCGCAGTTCGTCGATATCCACCTGGCCACGGGCGCCGATGATGATGGCGTCGTGCGGTTCGTCCAGGGTCAGCACATGCAGGATGTTGCCGAACGGGTCCACCTGCGCACGCACCGGGCGTGGCAGGTCCAACTGCCAGCTGAGCACATGCTGGCGCTCGCTGTCGTGGGGCGTGAGGCGCAGGTACTGGATGCTGTTGCGCACCTGGTCTTCATAGCGGTAGGTGGTTTCGTGGCTGATGGAGAGTCTCATGCGGCCTCCAGGTAGGAACTGTAGATGGCGTCGCCGAGTTGGCGGACCAAGGGAATAAAGTCGGTCAGCCAGGCGTGCAGGCCTTCCTCGAGAATCTCATCAATAGCGGTAAAGCGCAGGCGCGCGTCCATCTCGGCGGCCAGGCGCTGGGCCGGGCGGCCGTTGAGGCCGGGCAGGCTGGCGAGGATCTGGTCGATCTCTTCGCTGCAGGCGCGCAGCGAACGCGGGACATCGGCGCGCAACAGCAACAGTTCCGCGACTTGCCGGGCGCCGGGGGCGTCGCGGTAAATCTCGGTGTAGGCCTCGAACGACGACAACGCGCGCAGCAAGGCACTCCACTGATAGTAGGCGTGGGCCGTGCCGTCGGTGACCGCTTCGGCGCGGTCGCCGGCCATTTCATAACGTGCATCGAGCAGGCGCAGGGTGTTGTCGGCACGCTCGATAAACGTCCCCAGGCGAATAAACCGGAAGGCATCGTTACGCATGATGGTGCCGTAGGTCGCCCCGCGAAACAGGTGGGAGCGCTCCTTGACCCATTCGCAGAACCGGCTCATGCCGTAGCGGCTCAAGCCCTGCTGGGCGATATCGCGAATATCCAGCCAGGTCGCGTTGATGTTTTCCCACATGTCCGCAGTAATTCGCCCACGCACGGCATGGGCGCTGGCCCGCGCGGAGCCCAGGCAACTGTAGATGCTCGCCGGGTTGGCCGCGTCGAGGGCGAAGAAATGCAGCAGGTGTTCGGCGTGCAGTTCGCCATGACGCTCGCGGTAATCTTCCAGCGTGCCGGTGATCAACAGCGGCATGGCCAATTCATGCAGGCCATCGCCGCGCCCATCCTGGGGCATCAACGACAGCGAATAGCTGACATCGAGCATGCGCGCGAGGTTTTCCGCACGCTCCAGGTAGCGCGACATCCAGTACAAATCCGAGGCAGTTCTACTCAACATAATTCAATCCTCGACCACCCAGGTGTCTTTGGTGCCGCCGCCCTGGGACGAGTTGACCACCAGCGACCCTTCGCGCAACGCCACGCGGGTCAGCCCGCCAGGCACCACGCGGGTTTCCTTGCCGGACAGCACGAATGGGCGTAGGTCGATATGACGCGGGGCGATGCCGTTGTCGACGAAGGTCGGGCAGGTGGACAAACACAGGGTCGGCTGGGCGATATAGGCGTGGGGCTTGGCCTTGATGCGTGCGCGAAAGGCTTCGATTTCAGCCGCCGTCGAAGCCGGGCCGACCAACATGCCGTAGCCGCCGGAACCTTGGGTTTCCTTGACCACCAGGTCCGGCAGGTTGGCCAGCACGTGGGATAATTCGTCGGGCTTACGGCATTGGAAGGTAGGCACGTTCTGCAGGATGGGTTCCTCATCCAGGTAAAAACGGATCATCTCGGGGACGAAGGGATACACCGACTTGTCATCCGCCACTCCGGTGCCAATCGCGTTGGCCAGCACCACATTGCCCAAGCGATACGCGGCGAGCAGGCCGGGCACGCCGAGCATGGAGTCCGGGTTGAACGCCAGCGGGTCGAGGAACGCATCGTCGAGGCGGCGATAGATCACATCGACGGCCTTGGGGCCGTCGGTGGTGCGCATGAACACCCGGTCATCACGCACGAACAGGTCGGCGCCCTCCACCAGTTCCACCCCCATTTCGCGGGCCAGGAAAGCGTGTTCAAAGAACGCGCTGTTGAAGCGGCCCGGGGTCAGCACCACCACACTGGGGTTATCCAGGGGGCTTGAGCTTTTCAGGGTATCGAGCAGCAGGTTGGGGTAATGATCGATGGGCGCGATACGCTGGGCGGCGAACAGTTCGGGGAACAGGCGCATCATCATCTTGCGGTCTTCGAGCATGTAGCTGACGCCGCTCGGTGTCCGCAAGTTGTCTTCGAGAACGTAGTAAGTGCCGTCGCCATCGCGTACGAGGTCGACCCCGGAGATGTGGGAATACAGGTCGCGGTGCAGGTTCAGCCCCTGCATCGCCAGTTGATATTGCTCGTTGGCCAGCACCTGCTCGGCGGGGATGATGCCGGCCTTGATGATGCGTTGCTCGTGGTACAGGTCGGCGAGAAACATGTTCAGCGCCTTGACCCGCTGGATGCAGCCGCGCTCGACCATCCGCCATTCGCTGGCGGGAATACTGCGCGGAATGGTGTCGAAGGGAATCAGGCGCTCGGTGCCCTGCTCGTCGCCGTACAGGGTGAAGGTGATCCCGGCGCGGTGAAACAGCAAATCGGCTTCGCGCCGGCGTTGGGCCAGCAGTTCAACAGGGGTTTCAGCCAACCAGCGGGCGAACTCCCGGTAATGGGGGCGAACCTGCCCTGCCCCGTCGTACATTTCGTCGTAATAAGTGCGGATCATGCCGAACTCCTTGTCACCCGGACGCTTGAACCTTCGCAAGGCCCGTGCCAGCGGCATAAACACTTAAAAATCAGTGCGTTGAATAACCAAAGGGATCTGCTCGCACCGTCCTGGTGCGCAGAATGCCCCGCGCACAGGCGCACGCTTCATCGCAATGCGCGCTTTGGCTATCAACAGCATAGTCAGAGTTGATTTCACTGCCCGGTCGCGCTTGCGGATAATCGCAACCATCTGCTGAACAGGATGCGTCCTACCGCTTCAGCGCAACGCTCTTCCCTTTAGGCCACCCTGCTCGGGTGGCTTTTTTTTGGCTGGAGAAATGCTGTGTAGGTGGGGTGATAGTGAGGTTGGCGACGATGCCCAACCGGGCAGCGATAAGGGCTGGCCACAAACAAAATCGGCCGACCCGAAGGTCAGCCGATACGCTGTGTTTCTCATACTGCTACATGGGTAACCCACGCACCTCCTGCTTGACGCCCCATCCCTCGATAATGCCGCCCAGAGGCTCGACCACCGCCTCGAAGTCCTGCTCGAAGTCTCCTATGCCGTCGTAGGTTGCAAACATGATTTTGCTCAGTTCCAGGTACCAGGCGCCATCGTCGCGCGCGCTGACCTGGGCATTCAGGGATTCCCCACGAAATTCACCCGCAGCCCTGCGCGCCCGTTCCTCATCCGGGAATATGGCGTAGAACTCAATGGGGTGGAAACGCGAGAAGTCGAAGCCGCCTTCTTTCATGCGGCGCAGAACGTTGGTGCTGATGTCTTCTTGATAGGCTGTGCTCATGAAAAGTGCTCCTCGAATTGATGGATAGACTTTCCGTGCTTCCCGAAGCCCACGCCGTACTGGCGTGGGAGCTACGGCAAAAACATCACCGCTGGAAAACAAGCATGTAGCTGACAAGACCAGACCTTAGCGATTCGTTCGCTGATCTCACTTGCAGAGTAGCGCGAAGCTATCACCTCCACCAGAGGCGCTTTAAGTGTGTACAGGGAATATTCAGGCGGCGGGAGAGATGTCGAGGATCTGGATACTGTTCTGGTCTTTGAGGATCTTGACCGTAGGCTCAGGCTTGCGGCCCTCCAGGTCATTGAGGTCCAGTTCAGCGGCGATGGGCACCAGTTTGTTGCGAATCATGTGTGCCGCATCTTCGAGGCTGGGCTTCTGATCGCAGGTGAACTGCTCGACGGATTGAACGCCGTGATCATCAACGAAGGTAATCTGCCACTTTTGCATCGGTGCCTCCTCGATAAAACCCGTGTGTGGGCTTACCACTATCTGGACCTTGAGGGTTCGCCAAACGTTCCACTCAAGTCAGGAGGCACCGGATCAACTGCGCTTATTTTTCAGCGTGTTCTTTCAAGGCTTTCAAGGTGTTGAACGGCGCGTCCACCACAAACTTGTTGGCCAACCACGAAGGCACGCTGCCACCTGGCTCGGTGTGCACCTGGTAAGTGACTTCGGTCTGGTTGTCGCCTTTTGGCACGAGTTTCCAGAAGCCATCGACCTGGGCAACCCGTACATAGCCTTTTTCTTCAGGCTTGTAAGTCGGGACGCCCTCAAGCTTACGGGTCAGCGTGCCGTCGGCCGCCTTGGTCGTGGTGATATGCAGGTAGGAATCCCGGTCCGTCACGGGGAACGGGGCCTTGAATTGGGTGTAGGTCCAGCTCTCGTCGCCTTTCTTGTCGACCAGCTTCTGGGACTTGCACTCGTGGATCCAGGCACAGGCACCGGCCACGTCTTCCTGCAGGGCGACGATTTTGGCCACAGGTGCCTTGATCACGGTCACACCGCGATAGGCCTTGTACTTGGAGCCGGCAATTTCGCTCAGGGACACTTTGATACCGTCTTCGTCCTTGGCGACTTGCCAATCCTCAGCCTGGGCAGTGGCAGCAAACACCAGCGTAAAACCGCACAACACAGCCATTCGTTTCAGCGAACCCATTGTTGTATTCCTTATTGTTGAAGTTCCGATAGTAAAGCCCATCAAGCCGCCGTCATCTGCTCCCACCAGCCGATCAACCGGATTGCATCGGCCTGGTCGGTGCCGCAGACCTCGATATCGGCCTTGAAATCACTGCACACCGCCGGGCGTTCCGGCCGGCCGAACAGCTGGCATAACTGTTCGACAGACAGGTGCAGGCAGCGTTCGCCGGCCGGTTTGCCATGTGGCATGCCCGGTAATGGCGAGCTGATGGAGGGGGCGATGCAGCACGCGCCACAGCCTTCACGGCATTTCATGACCAAAAGGTCCTCGACGACTCAATGTGGATGGCCGGGCTAGAGTACGCCCTTAAACAGCCGTTTTAAAATGGTCTAACAGGGGTTTTTCGCAGAAAACAAAAGTGACTGACCAGTCTGCGACAGATGGTCGAGGGGTGACGTCACGTTAAGGCGAAAAGTTTATTGCTTGAACTCGAACTCCAACGCCGCGCCTTCAACATCGCGGCGCTCTTCGTTGCGCAGTTGCAGTTTCATTTCATTGCTGAGCAGGCGCCCGTTGATCTGGAAGGCACTGTTGTCAGTGGGCTTGTCACCAAACATCGGCGGCAGCAGCGGTACGCTTTTGGGCTTGGGCATGGTGCCCAGGGGCTGCAGGTGCCGGACCATGTCCGTAGGCAGTGTCAGGTCCAACTGTGCCGGTGCCAGTTGGGTCTGGGCCACTTCGCGGGCCGATTTTGACTTGCTCGCTACCGGTGCACGCTTTTTCACCGTGGCGGCTTTTTTCTTGGTCGCGGCGGCTTTCTGCGCCGGTGCCGGTTTTTTTGCAGGCGTTTTCTGCTGGTTGCTGGCGGCGGGCTGGGCGTCAGTCACAGGCGTTGCCGCCAGCACCGGGCTGACGTTACACAGGCTTAACAGGCCAATCACCAAAGCAGCACGAACAATTGAGGTCATATCGCCTACAGCATTAACGGCAGAGGGCCATATGCTCGCTTGTTGTGCGCGGCATGACAAGCGCGGTGATTAGCCAGCTATCGGAGTTGTCCCCAATACGCCGCTCAAAAGCCGGCTGCCGTCTCCTGGCACAACTGGCTGGCCAACATCCCCAACGTCATCAGCGCCCGCTCTGCCTCGCGGTTCCACGGCGTGCCGCAATTGAGGCGGATGCAGTGGTTGAACTGCTCGGTATTGCTGAAGATCAACCCCGGCGCAATGCTGATGCCCTGTTGCAGGGCACGCACGTGCAGTTCCTGGGTATTGACCCGTCCGGGCAAACTGACCCACAGGATGAAGCCGCCGGTCGGGCGGGTCATCTGGGTGCCTTCCGGGAAATACTGCTGCACCGCCAGCTGGAAAGCGCTGAGGTTCTTGCGATATTCCTGGCGGATGTAGCGCAGGTGGCGGTCGTAGCCACCGTTCTCCAGGTACGCCGCCACCCCCATCTGGGTCACGCTGCAGGCGGAATGGGTACTGAACATCTGCAGGCGCTGGATTTCCTGCTGGTACTTGCCGGCGATCATCCAACCAATGCGCACCCCCGGCGACAACGTCTTGGAAAAGCTCGAGCAGTAGATGACCCGGTCCAGGCGGTCATAGGCCTTGAGGGCCTTGGTGCGACCGAGTTCGAACATCAGCTCGCCGTAGATATCGTCCTCGACAATCTGGATATCGAAGTCCGAGGCCAGCCGCAGCAATTGTTTCTGTCGCTCCTCGGGCATGGTGCCGCCCAGGGGATTGCTCAGGCGCGTGGTCAACACCAGGGCCTTGATCGACCATTGGTTGGCCGCCAGTTGCAGGGCTTCCAGGCTCATGCCGGTGGACGGGTCGCTGGGGATCTCGATGACCTTGAGGCCGAGCAGGTCGGCCAGTTGCAGCAAGCCATAGTAGGTCGGTGATTCGGCGGCAATCAGGTCGCCTGGGCGTGTGAGCACGCGCAGCGACATCTGCAACGCATCCACGCAACCGTGGGTGATCACCACCTCGGAAGGGTCCACCACCACGCCGGCGTCGCGCATGCGAATCGCCACTTGGCGGCGCAACGGCTCGAAACCCGGGCTGAACATGTAGCTGAACGCACGCGGGCTCTGGAAGCGGGTGACTTTGGCCAACTGCTGGTGCAGCGCGCGGACCGGCAAGTAGTCGACACTCGGCACGGCGGCGCCCAGCGGAAACACGCCTTCACGGCGCGACTCGCCCAATACCTGCTGGATAATGCTGCTGCGGGTGACCAACCCGGGACGCTCGACACGGGCAATGTCCGGCGTCGGCGCCGTCAGCGCCGGCGTCTGGTGCACGTAGTAGCCCGATTGCGGCCGCGCCCGGATCAGCCCCTGGTCTTCCAGGTTGGCGTAGGCCTGCAACACCGTGGCATGGCTGACGTTGAGCTGGGAGCTCATCTTGCGCACCGAAGGCACACGCTCACCCGGTTGATAGACACCGCGCCGGATATCCTCAGCCAGTTGCTGGGCGATACGTTGGTAAAGCAACAGATTGGTCATGACGCAGCACTCGATTTCACGGGTATTTTATTTTTGTGTGAAACATACCGGCACAGTTTAGAAGTGTACGGGGACAGTTGCCACAATAGTCGAGCGCGGGCGGGAGTGACAGTAAAAACTGTAGGGGTGGGGGAATAGAATTTCAGCTCTGCACCGAAACGAAATGTGGGAGCGGGCTTGCTCGCAAAAGCGGTGCATCAGCCACTTAAAGGGTGACTGATACGCCGCCTTCGCGAGCAAGCTCGCTCCCACATTTTGATCTGCGTTAGCGTTTTATCGGGCAGCGCCCAGTTGGCCCTTTTCGTCGGAGAATACAATTTCCACTCGACGGTTCTGCGCGCGGCCGCGCTCGGAGGCGTTGGCCTCGACCGGATACTGGTCGCCGTAGCCTTCGACCTGGATACGTTTTTCATCGATGCCGAGGTCGACCAGCACATCGGCCACCGATTGCGCACGGTCACGCGACAGCTTGAGGTTTTCCTGCTCGCCGCCGGTGTTGTCGGCGTAGCCCTCGATGCGCACCACGCGCTTGGGGTTCAGTTGCAGGAACTGCACGATCTTCAGCACTGTGCGGTTGGCCGAGTTTTTCAGCTCGGCGTCACCGGTATCGAAGAGCACGTCGCCCAGGGTCATCACCAGGCCGCGATCGGTCTGGGTGGTGGCCAGGCTGGCGATCTGCTCTTCGAGCCATTTGCCCTGCTGCTGCACGCTGATCAGCTTGTTTTCACGCAGGGCCAACTGCAGGCGCTGGCGCTCCAATTCAAGCTTGGCGCCACGCTCCTGGTTGAGCGCCTGCTCAGTGTGCTCGCGAGCGATGGCACTGTAGCGCTGGCTCAGGTAGGCGTAATGCACCACGTCAGCACCGCTGCCCCAGTAGCTGGACAAGCGATCGGCACGCGCCAGGGACTCACCGGCGCGAATCACGTCCTTGGGGGCGAAGCGCAGCACATTGGCGTCTTCCTTGACCTTCTGGAAGTCGTTGCCGGCCTGTTGCAGCGCCTGCTCGCCATTGGGATGGCTGGCACAACCGCCCAACACGGCGCCGCCCAGCAACAACACACAGCTCACGGCACGGATCATCGGGCTCATTGGGCTTCCCCCAACTGCAATTGCTTGCGCAGACGCGTGATGCGGGTGTTGAGCACGTTGAGTTGTTCCTGGCTCTTGCGGGTCAATATCCGGGCTTCAGCCAGGCGCGCATCCAGCTCGGCCTGTTCGGCCTGCATGCGCGCGTCTTTGTAGGATTCATCGGCCATGTCGGCCTTGGCCTGGGCGAACTTGTCTTCGGCCATTTTCAATTCGGGCGAGTCATCAGTACTGGCGCCCACGGCGCTGGCTTGTTCCAAGGCTTGTTGGGTGAGGCGTATTTGTTCATTCGGCGCAGGATCGGCTGCACATCCCGCCAGAGCGACAACGGCGAGGGCCGCGAAAAGAGGTCGAAGAGTCACTGAAAATCCCTACTTTGTTGGGGTGCCGACGGGTTGTTGCAATTGCGCTTTCCAACGCTCGAGATTGCGCTGCAGCGCGGCTTCCGCCACACCAGACCCGGGCAATTCTGTCATCTTTTTGGCGAGCTGTCCGCGCAACCACGGATCATTGCAGGCCGAGTTGTGGGAAATCGCCAGGTACAGGCCGGGCTGATCGATCGGGGTTTCGCGGGCGAGCAGGTCGTTGCTCATGCCCAATGTCTGGGCCATGGCCATGCCCGAGTAACGCCCGGCCAGCACGTAATCCACCTCGCCCAGCAACAGTTTCTGGAAAGCCGGCGTCAGACTCGGTAGACGTTGCAGGGTGAGTTGCTGATCGGCGAGGGTTTCGAACTCACGGCTCAAGCGTGCCCGCTCCGACACTGCGCCCTTGTGGCCCTGCAAATCGGCGGCCGTGTTGTAGACCAGTGCCGAGTCCTTGCGTGTCCACACCAGATAGTCGGTCTGCACCAGCGCCGGGTGGATGTAGTCGAGGGTCTCCAGCTCGCCCAGGTTCAGCGGGGCGTCGGCGAGGATGTCCATGCGCCCGCTGCGCACTTCATCCAGGGCCAGGGAACGTTTGCCGCCGTAGAGCAGGTCGACCTTCAAGCCGAGGTCTTTGGCGACTTGCTGCAACACATCGGCGGTGGCGCCGATCAGGTGCGTGGGGTCCTGGGGATCACGCCAGAGCAACGGTGGTGCATCCGGGCTGCCGGTGATCACCAGGCGCTCACATTTGCCCGCCGCCAGCGTCAGGCTCGGAAGCAGTGACACACCCAGCAACAGCACCACCCACCGACGCAATTCCATCACAGACTCTCCCCATCACAAACGCATCCCTTGTAGGAGCCGGCAAGTCGGTATCTACAAAGGCAAAAAAAAACCCGGTCACAAGGACCGGGCTCTTTATAAGTGAAGCGACTGGATTAGACCAGCTTCTCCAACTCGGGAACGGCTTCGAACAAGTCCGCCACCAGGCCGTAATCAGCCACCTGGAAGATCGGTGCTTCTTCGTCCTTGTTGATCGCGACGATCACTTTGGAGTCTTTCATACCGGCCAAGTGCTGGATCGCGCCGGAGATACCGACCGCGATGTACAGCTGTGGCGCAACGATTTTACCGGTCTGGCCGACCTGCATGTCGTTGGGTACGAAACCTGCGTCGACGGCCGCGCGGGAAGCGCCGACCGCGGCGCCCAGCTTGTCGGCCAGGGCGTACAGGTGTTTGAAGTTGTCACCGTTCTGCATGCCACGGCCGCCGGAAACGACGATCTTGGCAGCGGTCAGCTCAGGACGATCGGACTTGGCCAGCTCTTCGCCAACGAAGCTGGAAGTGCCAGCGTCGTGGGCAGCAGCAACAGCTTCAACCGCAGCCGAACCCCCTTCAGCAGCAACCGGATCGAAACCGGTGGCGCGTACGGTGATCACTTTAATGGCAGCGGTCGATTGCACGGTGGCAATGGCGTTACCGGCGTAGATCGGGCGCTTGAAGGTATCAGCGCTTTCTACCGAGATGATCTCGGAGATCTGGTCAACGTCCAGCTGCGCAGCAACGCGTGGCAGGATGTTTTTGCCGTTGGACGTAGCCGCAGCCAGGATGTGGCTGTAGCCAGCACCCAGTTCCGCGACCAGCGGGGCAACGTTTTCCGGCAGTTGATGCGCGTAGGCGGCGTTGTCGGCCAGCAGTACTTTGCTCACGCCAGCCACTTTCGCAGCGGCGTCAGCCACGGCGCCAGCGCCTTGACCTGCTACCAATACGTGAATGTCGCCACCGATTTTCGCAGCGGCCGCCACAGTGTTCAGGGTAGCCGGGGCCAGCACCTTGTTGTCGTGTTCAGCGATTACCAAGATAGTCATGTTTAGATTACCTTCGCTTCGTTTTTCAGTTTCTCGACCAGTTCAGCCACCGACTTGACCTTGATACCCGCGCTGCGTGCAGCAGGCGCTTCGACTTTGACGGTCTTGTTGGTGGAGGCGGTGGAAACGCCCAAAGCGTCTGGAGTCACCGACTCAAGCGGCTTCTTCTTGGCTTTCATGATGTTTGGCAGGGACGCGTAGCGCGGCTCGTTCAAACGCAGGTCGGTGGTGACGATGGCCGGCAGTTTCAACGAAACGGTCTGTGCGCCGCCGTCGATTTCACGGGTCACAGCCACGCTGTCGCCGCTCACTTCGACTTTGGAGGCGAAGGTGCCCTGGCCGTAACCGGTCAGTGCAGCCAGCATCTGGCCAGTCTGGTTGTTGTCGCTGTCGATGGCTTGTTTGCCAAGGATCACCAGCTGAGGCTGTTCCTTGTCGACAACGGCTTTGAGCAACTTGGCCACGGCCAGGGAGGTCAGCTCTTCAGCGGATTCAACCAGGATGGCGCGGTCGGCGCCCAGTGCCAGTGCGGTACGCAGCTGCTCTTGAGCAGTGGTAGGGCCGATGGAAACCACGACGATTTCAGTCGCCACGCCTTTCTCTTTCAGGCGTACGGCTTCTTCCACGGCGATTTCGCAGAAAGGGTTCATCGACATCTTGACGTTAGCGAGGTCGACGCCGGAATTGTCCGCCTTGACGCGAACTTTCACGTTGTAATCGACAACGCGTTTGACAGCTACAAGAACCTTCATGGATTCCTCGTTACTCTCCGGTGAAAAGAAAGTCGCCTAGGCGAACCTGGCGGTTGATGCTCATCGGCACACAAGGGCACCTCCAAAAACCTCGGCGAGTGACCTTGCTCACGGGAAGTGACGACCGTTCGTCAGTGGTGACTGAGAGGTCATTCTTTATCGCAGCGTGTAAACTGCGCGCCATTGTTTGGACGCGCGTCACCTGTCTTGCTTTTGGACGTGCTCTTGAAACCTGCAGTCTGCCTACGGTAAGCGCAAAACCGACCGTATATTGACCGGAACACCTATTCTGGTCAATACGGCAAAATAGCCAGTCATAAGCCGCGCCTCTTTGATTTACCTAGCCTGCGGGCAATTCAAACAAACGTTTGTATTGGACGCTGACAGTGGTGTAGATATAATGCGCCACCTAGAGAGAAAGGTGGGTCATCCCCTGCCATTTGGCACAGTGATGATGGATACGACACCGAACCTCCACCCATTAGAAAAAAAAGCCTGTTGAGCCTTGAGTAGGAGATAGCCTGTGGAACGCGAATACATGGAATTCGACGTGGTCATCGTCGGCGCTGGCCCGGCGGGACTGTCTGCCGCCTGCCGACTGAAGCAGAAGGCCGCCGAAGCCGGTAAGGAAATCAGCGTCTGCGTGGTCGAGAAAGGCTCCGAAGTCGGCGCCCACATCCTCTCCGGTGCCGTGTTTGAACCCCGCGCCCTGAACGAACTGTTCCCGGACTGGAAAGCCCTCGGCGCCCCGCTCAACACCCCGGTGGTGCGCGATGACATCTATGTACTGCGCAGCCCCGACGCCTCCACCAAGGTGCCTGACTTCTTCGTGCCCAAGACCATGCACAACGAAGGCAACTACATCATCTCCCTGGGCAACCTGTGCCGCTGGCTGGCCCAGCAGGCCGAGAACCTGGGCGTGGAAATCTACCCAGGCTTCGCCGCCCAGGAAGCACTGTTCGACGAAAACGGCGTGGTCCGCGGGATCATCACCGGTGACCTCGGCGTCGACCGCGAAGGCAATCCGAAAGAAGGCCTGTACACCCCCGGCATGGAACTGCGTGGCAAGTACACGCTGTTCGCCGAAGGTTGCCGTGGCCACATCGGCAAGCAACTGATCCAGCGTTTCAACCTGGACAGCGACGCCGACGCCCAGCACTACGGCATCGGCCTGAAGGAAATCTGGGAAATCGACCCGGCCAAGCATCAGCCAGGCCTGGTGGTGCACACCGCCGGTTGGCCGCTGGACATCATGAGCGCCGAGAACACCGGTGGCTCGTTCCTTTATCACCTGGAAAACAACCAGGTGGTCGTCGGCCTGATCGTCGACCTGTCCTACAGCAACACCTTCCTGTCGCCGTTCGACGAGTTCCAGCGCCTCAAGCATCACCCGGTGCTGGCGCAGTACCTGGAAGGCGGCAAGCGCATCAGCTACGGCGCCCGCGCCATCTGCAAAGGCGGCCTGAACTCGCTGCCGAAGATGGTCTTCAAAGGTGGCGCGCTGATCGGTTGCGACCTCGGCACCCTGAACTTCGCCAAGATCAAAGGCAGCCACACGGCGATGAAGTCCGGCATGCTTGCCGCCGACGCCGTGGCCGACCGCCTGTTTGCAGAGTCCGAAGGCGGTGATGAACTGACCGCCTACGTCGACAGCTTCAAGTCCAGCTGGCTCTACGAAGAGCTGTTCGCCAGCCGCAATTTCGGCCCGGCGATGCACAAGTTCGGTCCAATCATCGGCGCCGGCTTCAACTGGTTCGACCAGAACATTCTCGGCGGCAAGATGCCGTTCACCCTGCACGACACCAAGCCGGACTACGCCTGCCTCAAGCTCGCGAAGGACAGCAAGAAGATCGACTACCCGAAACCCGACGGCAAGCTGAGCTTCGACAAGTTGAGCTCGGTGTTCATCTCCGGGACCAACCACGAAGAAGAACAGCCGTGCCACTTGAAGCTCAAAGACGCGAGCATCCCGATCGGCACCAACCTGCCGCTCTACGATGAACCGGCACAGCGTTACTGCCCGGCCGGCGTGTATGAAGTGGTGACCAAGGAAGACGGCGAAAAACGCTTCCAGATCAACGCCCAGAACTGCGTGCACTGCAAGACCTGTGACATCAAGGACCCTTCGCAGAACATCACCTGGGTCACGCCGGAAGGCGCAGGCGGGCCGACTTACCCGAACATGTAAGTCCGTCGCTTGAACAAAAAGGGCTCCCAATCGGGAGCCTTTTTTATGGGCAACATATATCAACTGTGGGAGCTGGCTTGCCTGCGATAGCGGAGTCTCAGTCAACCCATCTTTAGCTGACCCATCGCCATCGCAGGCAAGCCAGCTCCCACATTGAGCGAGGTGTGATCAGGCAGCCCGCTCTTCACCGGGGTTGCGCAAGAAGTAGCGCTTGTACTCGCGACTGAACTGCGACGTGCTCTGGTATCCCACGTTGTGCGCCGCCTGCGCCACGCCCATGCCTTCGACCAGCAGCAACTGCTGGGCCTTGAGCAGGCGCAGCCGTTTCAGATATTGCACCGGCGACAACAAGGTGCAGCGCTTGAAATGCTCATGGAACGTCGACGCACTCATGTGCGCATACCCCGCCAACGTCTCGATATTCAGCGGCTCGGCGTAATGGGCATGCAGGTGATTCAACGAGGTAGCGATCCGCGAAAACTGCCCCTGCTGTTCCACCAGTGCGCGCAGTACATCGGCCTGGGGCCCGCGCAAGGCGGTGAACAATAATTCGCGCACCCGCGCCGGGCCCATGATCCGGCTTTCCAGCGGATCGTGCAGGCACTGCAACAACCGCTCGACGCAGCCGCGCATCGCATCGTCGAGCACCACCGAGCTCATCGATTCCAGGGTCTGCGCCGTCGGCGGCGGCCCGGCCTGCATGCCCATGGCCATGACCAACTCACCCAATACCACCCGATCGATGCCCACTGTCACCCCGTACAACGGGGCGTCGGGCGCCATGGCAAAGGTCTCGCATTCGAACGGTACCGGCATCGCCTGGATCAGGTAGTGACCGGCGCCGTACTCCAGCGTGCGCGGGCCCAGGTAGGCGACCTTGCTGCCCTGCGCCACGAACATCAGGCTCGGCTCATAGATCTGCGGCCCGCGCGCCACGTCGCAACTGGCGCGCAAGACCTGCACGCCGGGCAAGTGGGTCGGGGAGAAACCGTCGCAGGGCGTGAGCCCCTCAATCAAGGAAACCAGCGTGGCGTTGGCATCGAGATGGCGGGTCAACAACATAAAAGCAGCTCTCGCAAAGATACGTCTTGGTGCAGGCCAGCTGGCTTCAAGCCACAGGCTGCAAGAATGTCCGCAGTTTATAGCGTGCCGCTTGCAGCTTGCCGCTTTTAGCTGCTCCTCCGGAGCTTTAGGCATGAGACTCGGAGCATTTGCCATGGTCGCACCCGGGGTCGGCGCGCAGAATGCGCCACCTCCCCAGTCCAAGCTTTTGCGAGGTTTCCCCATGTACACCGCTATCGGTTATGCCGCCCAGTCGGCCACCACTCCCCTCGCCCCCATGTCGTTTGAACGTCGCAGCCCGCGTGCCGATGACGTGGCCATCGAGATTCTCTACTGCGGCGTCTGCCACTCCGACATCCACCAGGCACGCAACGAGTGGGGCATCGCCGTATACCCACTGATGCCGGGCCACGAGATCGTCGGCAAAGTCACCGCCGTCGGCGCCAGCGTCACCGCGCACAAAGTCGGCGACCTGGTCGGCGTAGGCTGCATGGTCGACTCCTGCCGCCACTGCGACGCGTGCAAATCGGACCTGGAGCAATACTGCCTCGAAGGCCCGACCATGACCTACGCCACCCCCGACCGCGTCGACGGCAGCAACACCATGGGCGGCTACTCCGACAGCATCGTGGTCAGCGAGCACTTTGTGGTCAAGATCCCGGCCAAGCTCGACCTCGCCAGCGCCGCGCCGATCCTCTGCGCCGGCATCACCACTTACTCGCCGCTCAAGCACTACGGCGTCAAGGCCGGCGATAAAGTCGGCGTGCTGGGCATGGGTGGCCTGGGCCACATGGGCATCAAGTTTGCCAAGGCCATGGGCGCGGAAGTGACCTTGTTCACCCGTTCGGCGAGCAAGGCTGAAGAAGGCCGTCGCCAGGGCGCCGATCACGTGATCGTGTCCACCGATGCCGAGCAGATGAAGGCCGCCGCCGGCAGCTTCGACTTCCTGCTGGACACCATTCCGGTACAACACGACCTCAACCCGTACCTCGATGTACTGCGCTTTGACGGCGTGCACATCCTGGTCGGCCTGATCGAGCCGGTAGACCCGCCGGTGAATGCGGCCAAGCTGGTGCTGGGGCGTAAAGTGCTGGCCGGCTCCTTGATCGGTGGCATTGCCGAAACCCAGGAAGTCCTGGATTTCTGCGCCGAGCATGGCATCACCTGCGACATCGAAATGCTCGACATCCGCCAGATCAACGAGGCTTACGCCCGCATGATCGCCGGTGATGTGAAGTACCGCTTTGTCATCGACATGGCGACCCTGAAGGCCTGATCAGGCCTTTGCGCCCAACTCCGCGGAAAGCCGGGCCGCGACCTGTTTGATCACAGGGATCAGCTCGGCCATTTTTTCGAGCGGCATGTAGGGCACGGTACTGGCGATGCTGATGCCGGCGACGATTCGCCGGCTGGCATCGCGCACCGGTGCCGCCACGCAACGGATCGACGGTTCGTTGTCTTCCAGATCGAACGCGTAGCCCCCCACCACGTATTCATGCATGCGCTGCTCGAACTGCGCCCAGGTTTGTTCCGGGTGCTGCGGCCATTGCAGGCTTTTGCCTCCCGCCGGCAGGCTGGCTTCGTACAGCCGCTGCCATTCCTGCGCAGTGTCATCCAGCAGCATCGCCTTGCCCACACCGGTACGCGCCAATGGCATGCGATGGCCCACCCGCGAGCGCATTTCCGGGCCATTGCGGCCTGGATTCTTGTGCAGGTAGAGCACGTCATCGTATTCGCGAATGGCCAGGTGAATGGTGTCGCCGGTCAGCGCCGACAGTTCATCCAGATACGGGATGGCCAGGGTCACCAGCGGCAACTCTTCGCGAGCCTGGAAGCCCAGCTCGATCAACTTCGGCCCCAGCAGGTAACCGACCTGCGGCACCACCCGCAGGTAGCGCTCTTCCACCAGGCAACTGGCCAGGCGATGCGTGGTACTGCGGGTGGTGCCGATGCGCTTGGCGATCTCTTTCAGATCCCGCGCACCGGCCGCCACCGCCTGCACCACGCCCAGGCCACGCAGCAGGGTCTGGGTGCCGGTAGGCGCAGCGTCTTTGACGGGAGTGTGGGCGTTTTCCTGCATATCGGGCCTATGTGGTGGTACGAAAACGGCGCCATTATGGCAAATGCAGCCCTCCTGAACAGAGGAGATCCACTGTGGGAGCTGGCTTGCCTGCGATGAGGGCGTGTCAGCCAGTAAATGTGCAGGCCGACACACCGCTATCGCAGGC
>NZ_JASCPP010000123.1:0-17339 GCF_029959745.1 Pseudomonas sp. PS01298
GGCTTGCTCGCGAATGCGCAGTGTCAGTTGATACACCGCATTCGCGAGCAAGCCCGCTCCCACAGTTGTTTTGCGTGTTAGTTGTGGTATTGCGCGGACAGTTCGTGCACCGCCTGCAGGAACGCACCGGCGTGCTCCGGGTTCACTTCCGGGGTGATGCCATGACCGAGGTTGAACACGTGACCGGTGCCCTTGCCATAGCTGGCCAGGATGCGTCCGACTTCGGTGCGAATCGCTTCCGGCTTGGCGTACAGCACGGTCGGGTCCATGTTGCCTTGCAGGGCAACCTGGTTGCCGACCCGACGACGGGCATCGCCCAGGTCGCAGGTCCAGTCCAGGCCCAATGCATCGGCACCGGCATCGGCGATGCTTTCGAGCCACAGGCCGCCGCCCTTGGTGAACATGATGACCGGCACTTTACGGCCTTCGTGTTCGCGGATCAGGCCGCTGACGATTTTGCGCATATAGGCCAGGGAAAATTCCTGATACGCCGCGGCCGACAGGTTGCCGCCCCAGGTATCGAAGATCTGCACTGCCTGGGCACCGGCCATGATCTGGCCGTTGAGGTAGGAGGTGACCGACTGCGCCAGCTTGTCCAGCAGCAGGTGCATGGCCTGCGGGTTGTCGTAGAGCATGGCCTTGGTCTTGCGGAAGTCTTTCGACGAGCCGCCTTCGACCATGTAGGTGGCCAGGGTCCATGGGCTGCCGGAGAAGCCGATCAGCGGCACGCGACCATTCAGCTCGCGGCGGATGGTGCTGACGGCGTCCATCACATAGCCAAGGTCCTTGTGCGGATCAGGGATCGGCAGGGCTTCGATATCGGCCAGGGTGCTGACGACTTTCTTGAAGCGCGGGCCTTCGCCGGTTTCAAAATACAGGCCTTGGCCCATGGCGTCGGGGATGGTGAGGATGTCGGAAAAGAGGATGGCCGCGTCCAGTTGTGGGTAGCGGTCCAGCGGCTGCATGGTGACTTCGCAGGCGAACGCAGGATTCATGCACAGGCTCATGAAATCGCCGGCGTTGGCGCGACTGGCGCGGTATTCCGGCAAGTAGCGACCGGCCTGGCGCATCATCCACACAGGGGTGACGTCCACGGGTTGCTTGAGCAGGGCACGAAGGAAACGGTCGTTCTTGAGGGCAGTCATGTCGGCATCCGCAAAAAAAGTGCGGGCATTTTCTCAGAGCGCGACGCAAAAGGCACGGAATGCGCCGTGCCTTTTGTCTATCGGGTCAATTTGTCGCATCAAAGCAGCGCCAAGTTTCAAGCTGAAAGCCCCAAGTATCGGGGCTTACAGCTTGCAGCTCATTGCTTGAAACTGGCTGCTGGCGTCGTCAGACGCCCAGGTAATCCAGGATCCCTTCAGCGGCATTGCGCCCTTCGAAGATCGCCGTCACGACCAGGTCAGAACCGCGCACCATATCGCCACCGGCGAAGATTTTCGGGTTGCTGGTCTGGTGCTTGTACTGGCCTTGTTCCGGGGCGACGACGCGGCCCTGGCTGTCGGTCTGGATCTGGAACTGTTCGAACCACGGCGCCGGGCTTGGGCGGAAACCGAAAGCGATGACCACGGCATCGGCCGGGATGATCTCTTCGGAACCCGGGATCGGCTCGGGGCTGCGACGGCCACGGGCATCCGGTTCGCCGAGACGGGTCTCGACCACCTTCACGCCTTCGACGCGGTCTTCACCGACGATAGCGATCGGCTGGCGGTTGTAGAGGAATTTCACCCCTTCTTCCTTGGCGTTCTTCACTTCTTTGCGCGAGCCGGGCATGTTCGCTTCGTCACGACGGTACGCACAGGTCACCGACTTGGCGCCCTGGCGGATCGAGGTACGGTTGCAGTCCATCGCAGTGTCGCCACCGCCGAGTACCACGACCTTCTTGCCTTTCATGTCGACGAAATCTTCCGGCGACTTTTCAAAGCCCAGATTGCGATTGACGTTGGCGATCAGGAAGTCGAGCGCGTCATACACCCCCGGCAGGTCCTCACCGGCAAAGCCGCCCTTCATGTAGGTGTAGGTGCCCATGCCCATGAACACCGCATCGTATTCCTCGAGCAGTTGCTCCATGGTGATGTCTTTGCCGATTTCGGTATTGAGACGGAACTCGATACCCATGCCGGTGAAGACTTCACGGCGATTGCTCAGGACGGTTTTTTCCAGCTTGAACTCGGGGATGCCGAAGGTCAGCAGGCCACCGATTTCCGGGTTCTTGTCGAACACCACCGGGGTCACGCCGCCACGCACCAGCACGTCGGCACAGCCCAGGCCCGCCGGGCCCGCGCCGATGATCGCAACGCGCTTGCCGGTCGGCTTGACCTTGGACATGTCCGGACGCCAGCCCATGGCGAACGCGGTGTCGGTGATGTACTTCTCCACCGAGCCGATCGTCACCGCGCCGAAGCCGTCGTTGAGGGTGCACGCACCTTCGCACAGACGATCCTGCGGGCACACTCGGCCACACACTTCCGGCAAGGTGTTGGTCTGGTGCGACAGCTCGGCGGCGGCAAGGATGTTGCCCTCGGCCACCAACTTGAGCCAGTTGGGAATGAAGTTGTGCACCGGGCACTTCCATTCGCAATACGGGTTACCGCAACCCAGGCAGCGGTGGGCCTGGTCGGCCGAGTGCTGGGGCTTGAAGGGTTCGTAGATTTCCACGAACTCCTTCTTGCGTTGACGCAACAGTTTCTTCTTCGGATCTTTGCGCCCGACATCGATGAATTGGAAGTCGTTATTGAGACGTTCGCCCATCTTCAAAACCTCTTACACGACAGCTCCAAGCGGCAAGCTTGAAGCTGCAAGAAAATCACATTAACCGGCATACCGCGCACTGCATTTCACTTGCGGCTTGAAGCTTGCCGCTGGCGACTGCACTTATTGCGGGTTGGCACGGATGCTGGAAAGCAACGACTTCAAGTTGGCAGCCTTGGGCTTGACCAGCCAGAAACGACGCAGGTAATCATCGAGGTTTTCGGCGAGGTTACGACCCCATTCGCTGCCAGTCTCCTCGACGTACTCGTCCAGCACGTGCTGCAAGTGGTTCCGGTAGGATTCCATGGCTTCGCCGCTGATCCGCTGGATCTCGACCAACTCGTGGTTGACCTTGTCGACGAAGGTGTTGTCCTGGTCGAGCACGTAGGCGAAACCGCCGGTCATGCCCGAACCGAAGTTGTAACCAGTCTTGCCCAGTACCGCGACAAAGCCACCGGTCATGTACTCGCAGCAGTGATCGCCGGTACCTTCCACCACGGTGTGGGCACCGGAGTTACGCACGGCGAAACGCTCACCGGCCGTACCGGCGGCGAACAGCTTGCCACCGGTGGCGCCGTACAAGCAGGTGTTGCCGATGATGGCACTGTCCTGGGTCTTGTACACGCTGCCTGCAGGTGGAACGATCACCAGCTTGCCGCCGGTCATGCCCTTGCCCACGTAGTCGTTGGCATCGCCTTCCAGGTACATGTGCAGGCCGCCGGCGTTCCACACGCCGAAACTCTGGCCAGCGGTGCCCTTGAAGCGGAAGGTGATCGGTGCTTTCGCCATCCCCTGGTTGCCGTGCTTGCGCGCGATTTCGCCGGAGATCCGTGCGCCGATGGAACGGTCGCAGTTGCAGATATCCAGGGCGAACTCGCCACCGCTGACATCGTTGATCGACGAAGCAGCCATCTCGACCATCTTCTCGGCCAACAGGCCTTTGTCGAACGGCGGGTTGCGATCCACCTGGCAGAATTGCGGCTTGTCGGCCGGGATGTGATCACTGCCCAACAGCGGCGTCAGGTCGAGGTGGTTCTGCTTGGCGGTCTGGCCTTCGAGGATATCCAGCAGGTCGGTACGCCCGATCAGCTCCTCGAGGGAACGCACACCCAGCTTGGCCAGCCACTCACGGGTCTCTTCGGCGACGTAGGTGAAGAAGTTCACCACCATGTCGACGGTGCCGATGTAGTGATCCTTGCGCAGCTTCTCGTTCTGGGTCGCGACGCCGGTGGCGCAGTTGTTCAGGTGGCAGATGCGCAGGTATTTGCAGCCCAGGGCGATCATTGGCGCAGTACCGAAGCCGAAGCTCTCGGCGCCGAGGATCGCAGCCTTGATCACGTCGAGGCCGGTTTTCAAGCCGCCGTCGGTCTGCACCCGGACCTTGCCGCGCAGGTCGTTGCCGCGCAGGGTCTGGTGAGTTTCGGCCAGGCCGAGTTCCCACGGCGCGCCGGCGTACTTGATCGAGGTCAGCGGCGATGCGCCGGTGCCGCCGTCGTAGCCGGAGATGGTGATCAGGTCGGCATAGGCCTTGGCCACGCCAGCGGCGATGGTGCCCACGCCGGCTTCCGCCACCAGCTTCACCGAGACCAGGGCCTGCGGGTTGACTTGTTTCAAGTCAAAAATCAGCTGCGACAAGTCTTCGATCGAATAGATGTCGTGGTGCGGCGGTGGCGAGATCAGGGTCACGCCGGGTACTGCGTAACGCAGCTTGGCGATCAGGCCGTTGACCTTGCCGCCTGGCAGTTGGCCGCCCTCACCGGGCTTGGCGCCCTGGGCAACCTTGATCTGCAGCACTTCGGCGTTGACCAGGTATTCCGGGGTCACACCAAAACGGCCGGTGGCCACCTGCTTGATTTTCGAACTCTTGATGGTGCCGTAGCGCGCCGGGTCTTCACCGCCTTCACCGGAGTTGGAACGCGCACCCAGGCGGTTCATGGCTTCGGCCAGGGCTTCGTGAGCCTCGGGCGACAAGGCGCCCAGGGAAATACCGGCGGAGTCGAAACGCTTGAGGATCGACTCCAGCGGCTCGACTTCGTTGATGTCCATCGCGGTGTCCAGGGTCTTCACCTTGAACAGGTCGCGGATCATCGACACCGGGCGGTTATCCACCAGGCTCGTGTATTCCTTGAACTTGGCGTAGTCGCCCTGCTGCACGGCAGCTTGCAGGGTGTTGACCACGTCCGGGTTGTACGCATGATATTCGCCGCCGTGGACGAACTTCAGCAGGCCGCCTTGCTGGATCGGCTTGCGCGCGCTCCAGGCTTCGGCTGCCAGGGCTTTCTGCTCGGCTTCGATATCGACGAAACGCGCGCCCTTGATACGGCTCGGCACACCACGGAAGCTCAGCTCGCAGACTTCTTCGGACAGGCCGATGGCCTCGAACAGTTGCGCGCCACGGTACGAGGTGACGGTGGAGATGCCCATCTTCGACAGGATCTTCAGCAGGCCCTTGGTGATGCCTTTACGGTAGTTCTTGAACACCTCGTAGAGGTCGCCGAGGACTTCGCCGGTACGGATCAGGTCGCCGAGGACTTCGTACGCCAGGAACGGGTACACCGCCGAGGCGCCGAAGCCGATCAGCACCGCAAAGTGATGCGGGTCACGGGCGGTAGCGGTTTCGACGAGGATGTTGGAATCGCAGCGCAGGCCTTTTTCGGTCAGGCGGTGGTGTACCGCGCCGGTGGCCAGGGACGCGTGGATCGGCAGCTTGCCCGGCGCGATGTGGCGGTCGGTCAGCACGATCTGAGTACGACCGGCGCGCACGGCTTCTTCGGCCTGGTCGGCGACATTGCGCACAGCGGCTTCAAGGCCGAGGCTCTCGTCGTAGTTCAGGTCGATGATCTGGCGGTCGAAGCCCGGGCGATCCAGGGTCATCAGCGAGCGCCACTTGGCCGGCGAAATCACTGGCGAGCTGAGGATCACGCGAGAAGCGTGCTCAGGCGATTCCTGGAAGATGTTGCGCTCGGCACCGAGGCAGACTTCCAGGGACATCACGATGGCTTCACGCAGCGGATCGATCGGCGGGTTGGTCACCTGGGCGAACTGCTGGCGGAAATAATCGTACGGTGTGCGCACGCGCTGGGACAGCACGGCCATCGGCGTGTCGTCGCCCATGGAGCCGACCGCCTCGTAGCCTTGCTCGCCAAGCGGACGCAGCACCTGGTCGCGTTCCTCGAAGGTGACCTGGTACATCTTCATGTACTGCTTGAGCTGGTCGACGTCGTAGAAAGCCGAACCGTGGTCGTTGTCCTCCATGGTCGCCTGGATGCGCAGGGCGTTCTTGCGCAGCCATTGCTTGTACGGGTGACGCGACTTCAAGCGGTTGTCGATCGCGTCGGTGTCGAGGATCTGCCCGGTCTCGGTGTCCACGGCCAGGATCTGGCCAGGGCCTACACGGCCCTTGGCGATCACGTCTTCGGGCTGGTAGTTCCACACGCCGATTTCCGACGCCAGGGTGATGAAGCCGTTGGTGGTGGTCACCCAACGCGCCGGGCGCAGGCCGTTGCGGTCGAGCAGGCACACGGCGTAGCGACCGTCGGTCATGACCACGCCAGCCGGGCCGTCCCACGGCTCCATGTGCATCGAGTTGTACTCGTAGAATGCACGCAGATCCGGGTCCATGGTTTCGACGTTCTGCCACGCTGGCGGAATGATCATGCGCACGCCACGGAACAGGTCGATGCCGCCGGTGACCATCAGCTCAAGCATGTTGTCCATGCTGGAGGAGTCGGAACCGACGCGGTTGACCAGCGGGCCGAGCTCTTCCAGGTCCATCAAATCGTTGGCGAACTTGGTGCGACGGGCCACGGCCCAGTTGCGGTTGCCGGTGATAGTGTTGATCTCGCCGTTGTGGGCGAGGAAGCGGAATGGCTGGGCCAGCGGCCATTTCGGCAGGGTGTTGGTGGAGAAGCGCTGGTGGAACACGCAGATCGCGGTTTGCAGGCGCTCATCGCTCAGGTCTGGATAGAAGGCGGTCAAGTCCGCCGGCATCATCAGGCCTTTATAAATGATGGTCTTGTGGGAAAAGCTGCAGATGTAGTGGTCGGTGTCGGCGGCGTTGGCCACGGACGAACGACGACGCGAGGTGAACAGCTTGATCGCCATGTCCTGGTCGCTCAGGCCATCACCGGCAATGAACACTTGCTCGATCTGCGGCAGGCGCTCCAGGGCCAGGCGGCCGAGCACGCTGGTGTCGATCGGCACTTTGCGCCAGCCGACGAGTTGCAGGCCGGCAGCCAGGATCTCGCGGTTCATGTTCTCGCGAGCGGCTTCGGCTTTGACCGGGTCCTGGTTGAAGAACACCATGCCCACGGCGTACTGCTTGGGCAAATCGGTGCCGAAATGCTCCTTGGCGACAGCACGCAGGAACTGGTCGGGCTTTTGAATCAGCAAGCCACAACCGTCACCGGTCTTGCCGTCGGCGTTGATCCCACCACGGTGGGTCATGCAGGTCAGGGCCTCGATGGCCGTTTGCAAAAGGGTATGACTGGGCTCGCCCTGCATATGGGCTATCAGGCCGAAACCGCAGTTATCCTTGAATTCATCGGGTTGGTACAGACCTGCTTTCATAGACACTTTCTCACCAGGCTGCCTCTTATATCGAGGCAAATTTCTTTTCAATTCAACCGGTTACCTTCCACGCCGAACGTACGCCGGCTTAGCGGGGGCAAAAGGGAGGTCATTGTACACACCGACACGAACGCTCACAAATTTAGCGACGAAATGTCGCAAATCTATGTCGCATTTATGAAAGGTTTAAAGCGATATGCTGTGCTAGTCAAAACTTTTTTAATTCTGACCGCTACGACTCAAAAGCTACTGTGACGCAGACACCACAAAGCGCGCGGCCTTCAGGGCTGCACGCTGTTGTAGTTTTTTTGAGGTGCCGGGAGGGCGGCCTGGGTAAGGCCGCCGGATCTTCAGCGAGTTGTTGCGAGTTCTTGTTGAACGCTGGCAACAGTGCGTGGCCAAGGTTTACCAGCCTGGACCTTCGCTGGCAAGGTTTTGATCGCAGAATCAGCAGCGGCACGGCTGGAGAAACTGCCGTAGGTGATCACGTAGAGAGGCTTGCCGTTGAGCACTTTCTTGAAATAACGGTACTCGCCACCCTGCTCTTTCACGAACGCCTGCGCGTTGGCTTCGGAGCTGGTGCCGAGGATCTGCACCACGAAGTTACCGGTCGGCTGGCTGGTGTACCAGCTGCTGCCGGCGGCGCCAGCCTTGGCAACGGTGGCGGCGGGTTTTTCTGCAGGCTTGGCAGCCGGTGCCGGAGCGGGCTTGGCGGCTGGTGCAGGGGCGACCGGCTTGGTCACTGGCGCAGGCTTGGCCGTGGCGACGGTAGGTGCCGGCGTCGGCTTGGCAGCCGGCTGGCCCGCTGGCACACCCGCAGGTGGTGCAGTGGTGGTGACCGTCGGCGGTGTGGCGCTGGAGCCTTCCACCGGCACGCCGTCGTCGCCTTCGGAGATGCCGCCGGCTTCTTCGGCGAGCGGGCCGCGCATCACCGGCTGGCCGACCATCGGCAGGTTGGTCGGTTGGCCGGAGTTGGCGAACTCGACATTTGGCGTGGGCTTGCCCAGTGGCAACTGCGCCTGTTCGGTTGGCGCGCCGGCAGTCGTCGGTGCCTTGCTGCGACCCGGGATCAGCCAGGCAGCGGCAACGGCGACCACGACAACGGCGGAAATCGCCAATACGTGCTTCTTAGGCATAGTGAACCCCATCTTTGGACGCTTGACCGCAGAGCGGCTGGCAATCATGGCTTCGATCATGGCATCGCGGGCGACCTGGTTGATGGTGCCAGGCCAGCCGTCGGAGCTTTCGTGAATATCAGAGATCTGCGCAGCGGAGAAAAGTTCGATGCCCTGCCCTGCGCCTTCAAGGCGTTGAGCCAGGTATTCGCGGGTTTCTTCCTCTTCGTACGGCTGCAATTCGATGACGTGGAACAGTTCCTGATCGCCACTGATCTGCTCCAGATCGGCGATCAACGACGACTCACCGAACAGGAACACATGGGGGCGACCCTCGGGCGTACCCGCCGCCAGCGCCAGCAGTGCTTCCAGGGCGGATTCGTCGAGTTGTTCGGCGTCATCCACCAGCAGGTAGACTTCCTGGCCGGTCAGGCCCAACTGCACCACCTGCTTGAGGATCGCATTCGGCTCGGCAGTGGACACGTCCAACGCCTGGGCCACTTGGCGCAATACGCCCGCTGCATCACCGGCACCGCGAGCCGAGACCACCACGCTCTGTACCGACTGCTTGTTGGTGCTGGCCACCAGAGCCTGGCGCAGCAGGGTCTTGCCGCTGCCCAACGGGCCGGTCACCACCAGCAGCAGTTGGCTGTAGCGCGCCAGATGGTGCAACTGCCCAAGCACCGGCTTGCGCTGGGCCGGGAAAAATTTGAAGCCAGGCACCCGTGGAGCAAAGGGGTCGTGGCTGAGCTGGTAATGGCCGAGGAACGCCTCGTCGGCATGCAAACTAGTCATCGGGATCTTATTAACCTTTAAGCTGGGCCAGGGCGCGGTAATCCGCTCCCAGCGTGGCCTGTAAAATCTCTTTCGGATAATCGTCGGTCACCACTGCTTCGCCCATGTGGCGCAGCAGCACCAGTCGCAGTCGACCGTCGATCACTTTCTTGTCTATCGCCATATGTTCGAGGAAGTCCGCCTCGGTCATCTCCTCAGGCGGGATGACCGGCAAACCGGCGCGCTGGAACAGGCGGATACCACGATCACGCTCCTGGGCACTGATCCAGCCCAGGCGGTGCGACATCTCCAATGCCATCACAGTGCCAGCCGCAACGGCCTCCCCATGCAACCACACACCATAGCCCATGTGGGTTTCGATCGCATGGCCGAAGGTGTGACCCAGGTTCAAGGTGGCCCGTACACCGGACTCCCGTTCGTCGGCATTCACCACCAGCGCCTTGGCGGCGCAGGAGCGGGAAATCGCTTCGGTGAGTGCCGTCTGGTCCAGGTTGCGCAGGGCGTCTACGTGCTCTTCGAGCCAGGTGAGGAACGGCTCGTCACAGATCAGCCCGTACTTGATGACTTCCGCCAACCCCGCCGACAGCTCGCGCGGCGGCAAGGTGTTGAGGGTCGCGGTGTCGATCAGCACGGCCTGGGGCTGGTAGAACGCACCAACCATGTTCTTGCCCAGCGGGTGGTTGATACCGGTCTTGCCACCCACCGAGGAATCGACCTGGGACAGCAAGGTGGTCGGCACCTGGATAAAGTCCACGCCACGCTGATAGCAGGCGGCCGCAAAGCCGGCCATGTCGCCGATCACACCGCCGCCCAGGGCGACCACGGTGGTACGGCGGTCATGACGTGCGGTCAGCAGGCCGTCAAAGATCAGTTGCAGGGTTTCCCAGTTCTTGTGGGCTTCGCCGTCGGGCAAGATCACCGAAATCACGGAATACGCCGACAGGCTGCGGCTCAGACGCTCAAGATACAGCGGCGCGACCGTTTCGTTGGAGATGATCGCCACTTGCCGCCCGGCAATATGCGGTGCGAGCAACTCGGGCTGGTCCAGCAGACCTTCGCCAATATGGATCGGGTAGCTGCGCTCGCCTAGATCGACCTTAAGTGTCTGCATGTGTCCCCGCGTTGAAGATGTATTGACGACCGGTAACGTCCAGATCAGACGTTGCCTGATGGCTCTACGCCACACCCGCGAGGGTGATAGCGCGCCGCCGAGAATAGCGCATTTCGGGCCTGGCTTTAACGGGGTGGCAGCCGTTGCAGGCGCTCAAGAATGTCGAGCACCACCATCCGCGGTGGCCGCTCATCGGTTTCCACCACCAGATCGGCGATCTCCCGATACAGCGGGTCGCGCAGCGTCAGCAGATCCCGCAGGGTCTTGGCCGGGTCGGCGGTGCGCAACAACGGGCGATTGCGATCGCGGGCGGTACGGCCCACTTGCTGTTCCACCGACGCATGCAGATAGACCACGCGACCGCCGGCATGCAGCGCCCGGCGGTTTTCCTCGCGCATCACCGCGCCACCGCCGGTCGCCAATACCACGCCATCGCAGCCGCACAGCTCGGCAATCATCGCCTGCTCGCGGTCGCGAAAGCCCAGTTCGCCTTCCTTATCGAAGATCCATGGGATATTGGCACCCGTGCGCAATTCAATTTCCTTGTCGGAATCTTTGAATGGCAGGCGCAGCTCTTTGGCCAGCAAACGGCCGATGGTGCTTTTTCCAGCCCCCATCGGTCCTACAAGAATCAAATTTCGCACAGAATCAACGACTCACAGCAATCGCCTGGTTATTCATAATACGCGGAGTCAGGAATACCAGCAGCTCGGATTTTTTCTCCGCCAGCACATCGCGCCGGAAAAGGCGGCCAAGATACGGCACATCGCCCAAAAATGGCACTTTATCTACCACTTTGCTTTGGGTATTGGAGAAAACCCCGCCAATCACGATGGTCTCCCCATCCTTGACCAGCACCTTGGCGTTGACCTCGTTTTTCTTGATCGGCGGCACGTCATTGAGCTTGTTCAGGTAGTCGGGCTCATCCTTGGTGACCTTGACCTCCATGATCACCCAGCCGTCCGGGGTGATCTGCGGGGTGACTTCCAGCGACAGCGAAGCCTCCTTGAACGACACCGACGTGGCACCGCTGGAGCTGGATTCCTGGTAGGGAATCTCGGTGCCCTTGAGGATGCGTGCGGTTTCCTTGTCAGAGGTGACCACTTTGGGTTGCGAGACAATTTCCCCGTTACCGGTTTTCTCCATGGCGGTCAGCTCAAGGTCCAGCAGCAAATTATCGGTGATGAAGGCGATGCCCAGGCCGGAGGTACCGGCCAGCGAGCCCATATCGACAAACGGCGCGCTGGCCGGGTTTTCCACAGGCTCCATGCCGTCGGGCAAAGGTTTCTGAATACCGCCAGCACCCCAACCACCGCGACTGAGTCCACCTCCCCAACGCACGCCCAGGCTTTTGTCGTAATCGACATTGGCCTCGACAATCCTCGCCTCGATCATCACCTGGCGCACCGGGATATCCAGCTGCGCCACGATTCGCCGCAGCTCGTCCAAACGCTCGCGGGTCTGGTAGGCGATGATGTTATTGGTGCGGTCGTCCACCGCCACCGAGCCGCGCTCATCGGTGCTGCCTTCAAGGCCAGCCACCGACTGGAACAGCTTGGCCAGGTCCGCGGCCTTGGCGTAATTGACCTGCAGCAGCTCGCGGCGCAAGGGCGCCAGCTCGGCCATCTGTTTGCGCGACTCCAGCGTCAACAGTTCGCGGGCAGCCAGCTCCTCGGCAGGCGCCACCAGCAATACACCGGCCTTCAGCCGCTTATCCAAGCCCTTGGCCTGCAGCACCAGGTCGAGCGCCTGATCCCACGGCACATCCTTGAGGCGCAGGGTGATCGAACCCTGCACGTCGTCGCTGGCCACCAGGTTGAGGCCCGCGACATCGGCGATTTGCTGCAGCACGGCGCGCAGCTCGATGTTCTGGAAGTTGAGGTTCAGCTTGTCGCCGGTATAGGTGTTCGATGCCGCGCTGCCGGGGGGCGGCAGCTGGATCAGATCCACACGATTGGGCACAGCAGCAGCCATCGGTGCCGTGAACGCTATCCATAGCGCCACACCGAAGGACGAGAAAGTCCTTTTCATTGGTTTATTCCGTTATGAGTTGACGTTTAACGCGAGGGTTCGCGGACGCTCCAGCCATGCGCCCTGTTCATCGGGGAACAATTCCACCAGTTCTATATGCCCCTCGTGGATGGCCGTCACCCGGCCGTGGTCCGGCCCCAGGTAATCCCCGACCGCGAGGCGATGCACCGTGGAGGCGGCACGCAGCAAGGCATAGGTCTGCAGCCCGCGAGACAAGGTGCCGACCATTTCGAGCTGATCCACCGCCAGGCTTTCGAGGATGCCTCGCGCCCGGCTGAGGTCCGGCGCATGGGCCGCGCGGCCACGCACATGATCGACCTGGACGGCAAGCGGCTGGAACGGGTCGCGCAGGCCAAAAGCATCGTAGACAAACGGCTGGGCCTGAACGGCTATTCCCCGCCCCTGCTGCGCATGCCAATAGGTCCTGGCCAGCAGGTCCAGGCGCAGCTGCTTGCCATCACGGCGCAGGGCGACATCGTGCACCGTGGTGAGTCGTGCCAGGCCGCCCAAGGCACTCACGAACGTGGCCAGGTCGTGGTAAGCGCCCGTCACGCCGATCTGCACCGGCTGCTCGCCGTGCAAAAACCGTGGCTGCTCATCCAGCGGGGCGATGCTTTCGATCAGCAAACCATTGGCCAGCGCCAACCGAGCGGTGTCTTCCAGCAAGGCGGGCATCTGCGATTCGGCGGGCAGCGCCTGCAACAGCTCGTCGAACTTCGCCTGCCTGAGTGCAAGCTCATGGACCCGTGCCTCGAGGCTGGCCGACAAGGTGCTTTTTTGCGCAAGCTGCTGCTGCAAAGCGAGGTCCTCGCGCTCCAGCTGCTGCAACCGCTCCCGCGACGGGCCCAGGTACATCCACTCACCCATCACCAGCACCACGCCCACCAGCGCACAGCCCAGCAGGGCCTTGCCAGGTAGGGGCCATTTTGCAGCGTTGTGAGTGAGTGCAGAAATATCGAGCCTGGGCAGGCTCATGGTTGAGCCTCGGTGGACTCTCCCTGGCGCACCATCAGCTGGAATTCATTGTTGCCGCGCATGCCTTCGGTGCGCACATGCTGCAGCCGCGTGGCGTGGGCGCCTTCAGACGCCTCCAGGCGGCGCATCAACTGGGCGATGTCCTGGCTCGATTCAGCACTGCCGCTGATGCTCAGCGTGTCGCCCTTCGCCACGACTTCATGCAGGTGTACCCCTTCAGGCACCGCGCGGGCCAACTGGTCCAGCAGTTGGGCGCCGGATGAGCGAGAGTCGTGCAGGTCCTGTACGACCTTCATGCGCTCCGCCAGTTGCTGGCTTTGCTCCTGCAGGTCGTCGATGGTCCTGATGCGCGAATCGAGCACGCCGACTTCCTTGCCGAGGTGGTCGTTGCGCGTCACTTGCCGGTCAATCGCCTGGTCGATCACCTGGTCCGCCAGCCATACGGCTGCGAGCGCCACACAGGCGAACGCCAGCAAACACGCGAGGAAGTACTTGCGTCGCCGCTCTGCCAGCGCCTGGCGCCAAGGCAAAAGATTGATTCGTGTCATCAAGCGAAACTCCTCAGGGCCAACCCGCAAGCAATTCCCATCCCTTGGGCATCCAAGGCCCATTGTGCACCATCGACTCGATGGCCCGGCGTGAAGCTGGCGAAATCCTGACTGCAAGCGCGCGCCAATGCAAACGCTTCGACGTCCACCACCTTCGGCACCAGCCCGGCCAGCGCCAAAACCGCCTCGCGTGCCTCCACCTGCGCCTTCAGGCACGCAGCCAGCAGCACCTGCACCCGAGCCGGATCCTGGGACAATTGCCCTTGCACCTGAAAGTCGATGCTCACGTCATCCAATGGGTAGGGGATGTACTGGTCCGCCTCCATCTGGATCATCCATGTCATCTCGTCGTCGCTGAGGCCTGCTTCCATTTCGATCACCCGCGTGATCACCGAGGGCCCGGACACCGCCACGGCAGCCCCGCGCGCCGAGGTTCGCAGCCGTGCCAATGCAGCCTGCAGGACACGCCCGATCCCCTCGAGATCCAGCAAGGTACCATCCACCACCGCATGCGCCGGCAGCGCCTGGGTGGCGTAGCCTTGAATGGTGTAACCGCCGGTTGAATGACTCAACTCGACCAGGCTGATGGCCGTGTCATTGATATCGACGCCCAGGAGGGTGTCGGTTTTTCGCCTGAAAAATCCCTTTCGCATAAAACTCCCTAAAGCTTTGCCTGTCATACCGCCTGATTGCCGTCGGGCGCCATGCATTCGGTCGATTTGTTGAACCTGTGCGAATGACGTCCGAAGCCGAAAAATGCTTTAATGCCCAGCGTTTTTTCCCGCTTTTTATCTGCAGGTCGGGTTGATCCATCGTTTGCCATGCATGCCCCGACGCCTAACTCATTCTTTTCTCTGGAAATCCAAAAGCCTTGATTCGTCTGCTGAAGTTTTTCGGGTACTCCATTGTCGCGATCGTCTGCGGGCTGCTGCTCGTGCTCAGCGGGGCCTATCTCTACCTTAGTCCGGGTTTGCCCTCCGTAGAGGCCTTGAGAAGTATCCAGTTGCAGATTCCTTTACGGGTCTACAGCAGCGATGAAAAACTGATCGCGGAGTTCGGCGAAATGCGCCGCACACCGATCCGTTTTGCCGACATTCCACCCAATTTCATCAGCGCGTTGTTGTCGGCCGAAGACGATAATTTTGCCAACCACTATGGCGTCGACCCCAGCAGCCTGGTGCGCGCAGCCACCCAATTGGTAAAAAGCGGACACATTCAATCCGGCGGCAGCACCATCACCATGCAGGTGGCGAAGAACTTCTTCCTCACCAGCGAGCGCAGCTTTTCGCGTAAAGCCACCGAAATCCTCCTGGCGCTGCAGATCGAACGCCAGCTGACCAAGGATGAAATCCTCGAGCTGTACGTCAACAAAATCTATCTGGGCAACCGTGCCTACGGGATCGAGGCGGCCTCGCAGGTGTACTACGGCAAGTCGATCCGTGACGCCAGCCTGGCGCAGATGGCGATGATCGCCGGCCTGCCCAAGGCCCCGTCGCGCTTCAATCCGCTGGCCAACCCGGCGCGCAGCAAGGAGCGTCGCGACTGGATCCTGGGGCGCATGTACAAGCTGGGCAAGATCGACCAGGCCGCTTACGAAAGCGCCGTGGCCGAGCCGCTGAACGCCAGTTATCACGTACCGACGCCAGAAGTGAACGCGCCGTATATCGCCGAAATGGCGCGCGCCGAGATGGTCGGCCGCTACGGCAGCGAGGCCTACACCGAAGGTTTCCGCGTGACCACCACCGTGCCGAGCGACCTGCAGGAAATCGCCAACACGTCGGTGCATTCCGGCCTGGTCACCTACGACCAGCGCCACGGCTACCGTGGCCCGGAATCGCGCCTGCCGGGCAAGACCCTGAGCGCCTGGACCACCGAGCTGGGCAAGCAACGCCCGATCAGTGGCCTGGAGCCCGCCATCGTCACCCAGGTGAAGAAAGATGGCTTGCAGGTCCTGACCCGCACCGGCGAAGCGCATGTGGCGTGGGACAGCATGAAATGGGCACGCCCGTTCCTGAACACCAACAGCATGGGCCCGATGCCCAAGCAGCCGTCGGACGTCGCGCAAGTCGGTGACCTGATCCGCGTGCAGCGCCAGAAGGACGACAGCCTCAAATTCAGCCAGGTGCCATTGGCCCAGGGCGCGCTGGTTTCGCTGGACCCACAGAACGGTGCGATCCGCGCGCTGGTCGGTGGCTTCGCCTTCGAGCAGAGCAACTACAACCGCGCCACCCAGGCCAAGCGTCAACCAGGGTCGAGCTTCAAGCCGTTCATCTACAGTGCCGCACTGGACAACGGTTATACCGCCGCCAGCCTGGTCAACGATGCACCGATCGTGTTTGTCGACGAGTACCTGGACAAGGTCTGGCGCCCGAAAAACGACACCAACACCTTCCTCGGCCCGATCCGCATCCGCGAGGCGCTGTACAAGTCGCGCAACCTGGTGTCGATCCGACTGCTGCAAGCGATGGGCGTGGGCAAGACCATCGACTACATCACCCGCTTTGGCTTCAACAAGTCGGACCTGCCGCCGAACCTGTCGCTGGCCCTGGGCACCGCGACCCTCACGCCGATGGAGATCGCCACCGGCTGGAGCACGTTTGCCAACGGCGGCTACAAGATCACGCCATACCTGATCGACAAGATCGAAAGCCGCAATGGCGACACCCTGTTCACCGCCAACCCGCCACGCGTGCCAGGTGACGTGGTCAACGGCGTGGCGGCCACCGATGGCGTGGCGGCCCCGGGCAACGGCGGTATCACCATCGAGCCGACCCCAGGTACACAGCCTGCGGCAAATGCCACGGCCCCGACCGAGCCGCAGGCACCTGCCGTGGCCGAGCGCGTGGTGGATGGCCGTACCACCTATATCCTCAACAGCATCCTGGAAGACGTGATCAAGAAAGGCACCGGCCGTCGCGCCCTGGCCCTGGGCCGGGCGGATATCGCGGGCAAGACCGGCACCACCAACGATTCCAAGGACGCCTGGTTCTCCGGCTACAACGCCGACTACGTGACCACCGTGTGGACCGGCTACGACCAGCCGGAAAGCCTCGGCCGTCGCGAGTTCGGCGGCACCGTCGCGCTGCCGATCTGGATGAGCTACATGGGCGCCGCCCTGAAGGACAAGCCGCTGCATACCCAACCTGAACCGGAAGGCATCCTCAGCCTGCGGATCGATCCGGTCAGTGGCCGCGCGGCCTCGCCAAGCACGCCGAATGCGTACTTCGAACTGTTCAAGAGCGAAGACACCCCGCCGTCGGTCAACGAGCTGGGCAATGGCGTTGCGCCGGGCAGCCCGCTGCCGGCGGATGAGGCAGCGCCGATCGACTTGTTCTAATCGGATCTGTGGCTGAGCACAGATCCAATGTGGGAGCGGGCTTGCTCGCGAAGGCGGAGTATCAGGCTCAGATGGGCCGACTGACACACCGCCTTCGCGAGCAAGCC
>NZ_JASCPP010000124.1:0-17175 GCF_029959745.1 Pseudomonas sp. PS01298
GGCTTGCCCTGCGTTAGGCTGCGAAGCAGCCCTAAAACCTCACACCACGGTGTGCCTGAAACGATGCGGTGGGATTCATGGGGGCGCTTCGCACCCCAACGCAGGGCAAGCCTGCTCACCACAGCAACCCATTGAGATGGCCGTGATCGGCAACGCCTGTGATGGGTTGGATCTGAAAGGTATGCAGATTCACTACTCAGGCACCAATGCGCAGGCCCAGCAGGCTAATTGTGGTGAGCAGGCTTGCCCTGCGTTGGGCTGCGAAGCAGCCCTAAAACCTCACACCACGGATTTCCTGAAACGATGCGGTGGGATTCATGGGGGCGCTTCGCACCCCAACGCAGGGCAAGCCTGCTCACCACGACAAGCCGGCAGTCGTGCTGACCCGGCTTACTTGCGATCCAGCCAAACTGTCTGCGCATTGCAGAATTCCCGCACGCCGAAGTGCGACAACTCGCGCCCGAAGCCGCTCTTTTTCACCCCACCAAATGCCACCCGAGGGTCGGACACGCTGAACGCGTTGACGAAGATCCCGCCGGTTTCCAGCTGGTTGGCGATCTCCCGCGCCTTGGCTGCGTCAGTGGTAAAGATGCTCGCGGTCAGGCCGAACTCGCTGTCGTTGGCCAGGGCCACGGCGTGGTCGGCGTCGCGGGCGGTGATGATCGAGGCTACCGGGCCGAACAGTTCCTGCTTGAACGAAGTCATCTGGTCGGTGACACCCGCCAGCACGGTCGGCGCGTAGTAGTTGCCGGCACCCGGTACTTTGTCACCGCCCAGCAGCAAGGTTGCGCCTTCTTCCAGGGTGGCCTGGACCTGGCCGTGCAACTCGTCACGCAGGTCGAAGCGTGCCATCGGGCCGACATAGGTGTGGGGCGAGGTCGGATCGCCCATCACCAACGCACGGCTGGCTTCGAGGAATTTCGCGGTGAACGCTTCCACCACGCCTGCTTCGATGATCAGGCGCTTGGCGGCGGCGCAGACTTGGCCGCTGTTCTGGAAGCGACCGATCACGGCAGCCTGCACGGCGGCGTCGAGGTCGGCGTCGTTGAGCACGATGAACGGGTCGGAGCCGCCCAGTTCCAACACGCATTTTTTCAATGCAGCACCCGCCTGGGAACCGATGGCGATGCCGGCACGCACGCTGCCGGTGAGGGTCACGGCGGCGATGCGGGGGTCGGCGATGGCCTTGGACACGCCATCCTGGGTCACGTTGAGCACTTCGAACAGGCCTTCAGCGAAGCCGGCTTTGTCGAACGCAGCTTTCATCAGGTAGGCGCTGCCCATCACGTTCGGCGCGTGTTTGAGCACGTAGGTGTTGCCGGCGAGCATGGTCGGCACGGCACCGCGCAGCACTTGCCAGACCGGGAAGTTCCACGGCATCACGGCGAGGATCGGGCCCAGTGGGCGGTATTCGATCTGGGCGCTGCCATTGTCGACCAGGGTTGGCTCCGGGGCCAGCATGGCCGGGCCGTTGGCGGCGTACCATTCGGCGAGTTGCGCGCATTTTTCGATTTCGGCCCGCGCCTGGGCGATGGGCTTGCCCATTTCCAGGGTGATCATCTGCGCCATGTCTTCGGCTTGTTCGCGCAGGGCGCCAGCCAGGGCCAGCAGCAGCTCGGCACGCTGGCTCACCGGCTGGCGGCGCCAGGTGCGGAATGCACCGGTGGCCCGGTCGAGAGCGGCGTCCAGTTGCGCTGCAGTTTCGTAAGGGTAGCTGCCGACAGTCTCGCCATTGGCGGGGTTGATCGACAGGGCGTGGGTCTGGTGAGAAATAGCGTTCATGGCACCGTCCGGCTGAATAAGTGGAATGAGTCCAGCCTACGGGGCTGCATCTTTTCTGGAAACTGAATAATATTAAGCAATACGTTCACGATTGGAGAATGATTTGGACCTGGTGCAGCTGGAAATCTTCAAGGCCGTTGCCGAGCAGGGCAGCATCAGTGCCGCCGCGCAGGTTATTCATCGGGTGCCGTCGAACCTGACCACGCGCATCAAGCAACTGGAGCAGGACCTGGGCGTGGAGTTGTTTATCCGCGAGAAGAGCCGCCTGCGCCTGTCCCCGGCCGGCTGGAATTTCCTCGGCTACGCGCGACGCATTCTCGATCTGGTCCAAGAGGCGCGTGCCACCGTGGCGGGGGAGGAGCCCCAGGGCGCGTTTGCCCTTGGCTCACTGGAAAGTACTGCGGCAGTGCGCATTCCGGCATTGCTGGCGGCGTATAACCAGAAGCACGCCAAGGTCGAGCTGGACCTGAGCACCGGGCCGTCGGGCACGATGATCGAGGGCGTACTCTCGGGGCGCCTGGCGGCGGCGTTTGTCGATGGGCCGGTGCTGCACGCGACCCTGGAAGGCGTGGCGGTGTTTGAGGAGGAGATGGTGGTGATCGCGCCGTTGCACCACGCGCCGATCACGCGCGGCCAGGATGTGAACGGGGAGAGCATCTATACCTTTCGCTCGAATTGTTCGTACCGGCACCACTTCGAGCGCTGGTTCTCACAGGATGGCGCGGTGCCGGGGCGGATCTTCGAGATGGAGTCGTACCACGGCATGCTTGCCTGCGTCAGCGCCGGTGCCGGGCTGGCGCTGATGCCGCGCAGCATGCTGGAGAGCATGCCGGGGTTTGCGGCGGTGAGTGTGTGGCCGCTTGCAGACTCGTTCCGCATCCTGAATACCTGGCTGATCTGGCGCCGAGGCACGGTGTCGCAGAGCTTGAACAGCTTCGTGAAGCTGCTGGAAGAACGCGTAACCCCTTTGTAGGAGCTGGCAAGCCAGCCCCTACAGGATGTGTCAGCCGCCAAATTGCAGGGTGCCCATGGCCAGCTTGGCCATGATAGCTGTCGCGCCGAGCTGCACCAGCCACAGCGCCAGCCCGCCGAGGAACACCCCCAGGGCCACTTGCAGCACCAGGCTTTTCTGGCGCTTGGCTTGCGGGGCGCGCGGGGTGTAGTCATGCAGTTCGTCGCGGTCGGCGCGCAGGTCCAGGTCGTCGTTTCTCATAAGGCTCTCACAGCAAAGGGGCAGTCAGGGGTCAGTCTAGGGGCTGAGTGCTGCGGCCAGTGAATTTTTTGCAAGCTCGCTCGCCACAGCCAATAAAAAAGGGGAAGCCCATGAATGGCTTCCCCCTCTTCACAGCCGTTTCAGGTTTACAGCACCTGAACAATCGCCTTCGTCACGGCACCAATGTTCGACTGGTTCAACGCTGCCACGCAGATACGCCCGGTATCCAGCGCGTAGATGCCAAACTCGGTGCGCAAGCGGGTGACTTGCTCAACGGTCAGGCCGGAGTAGGAGAACATCCCGCGCTGGCGACCGACGAAGCTGAAGTCGTGGCCCGGAGCAGCCTTGGCCAGTTCGGCGACCATCTGCTCGCGCATGCCACGGATGCGCAGGCGCATTTCAGCCAGTTCGGCTTCCCACTGGGCGCGCAGCTCCGGGTTGTTCAGCACCGCAGCCACAATTGCCGCGCCGTGGGTCGGCGGGTTGGAGTAGTTGGTGCGGATCACACGCTTGACCTGGGACAGGATGCGCGCGCTTTCTTCCTTGGATTCGCTGACGATCGACAGCGCGCCCACACGTTCGCCGTACAGCGAGAACGACTTGGAGAACGAGCTGGACACAAAGAAGGTCAGGCCCGATTCAGCGAACAGGCGCACCGCAGCGGCGTCTTCGTGGATGCCGTCGCCAAAGCCCTGGTAGGCCATGTCGAGGAATGGCACGAGGTTCTTGGCCTTGACCACGTCCAGCACGTTTTGCCAGTCGGCCGGGCTCAGGTCGACGCCGGTCGGGTTGTGGCAGCACGCGTGCAGCACCACGATGGACTGTGGTGGCAGGGCGTTGAGGTCTTCGAGCAGGCCGGCACGGTTCACGTCGTGGGTGGCGGCGTCGTAGTAGCGGTAGGTCTGTACCGGGAAGCCGGCTTTTTCGAACAGCGCCTGGTGGTTTTCCCAGCTTGGGTCGCTGATGGCAACGACAGCGTTGGGCAGCAGTTGCTTGAGGAAGTCCGCGCCGATCTTCAGGGCGCCGGTGCCGCCAACCGCTTGGGCGGTGATGACGCGGCCGGCGCTCAGCAGCGGCGACTCAGCGCCGAACAGCAGTTTCTGCACGGCCTGGTCGTAGGCCACGATGCCGTCGATCGGCAAGTAGCCACGGGCGGCATGTTGCGCCACGCGAATGGCTTCCGCTTCGGCAACGGCACGCAAGAGTGGAATTTTCCCCTCCTCGTTGCAGTAAACGCCCACGCCAAGGTTGACCTTGGTGGTTCGTGTATCGGCGTTGAATGCTTCGTTGAGGCCCAGGATTGGATCGCGTGGTGCCATTTCGACAGCGGAGAACAGGCTCATTTTTGCGGCAGCTCTTTGGGGGAAAGGAGGGACGTGTCGCGCTCCAGCCGAATGCACTAGAGCGGTGCACAAACGGGGAGCTAGTATAGAGGCCATCACCGCCAAGGGCGACAGCCGAAACGGCTTTTCGGCCAAGTTTTTCGGTTTATTTGCCCACCGTTAGTCGTATTGCAACATTGCTCCCGGACGGCAGGTCAGATGATTGCCTTGAAACCCGCCACATTCGCCACCACTTCTACGGCTATCATGGTTTTTTCCTACGGCCCGCTCTGAATCTTCGCGGGTTGTGGTCTTATTCGTCCCCGACGGGTTTACAGTCTGGGGTGACTCCAAGAGGTACGTTATGTCGGATTTCCAACTAGTCACCCGCTTTGAACCTGCTGGCGACCAGCCCGAGGCCATTCGCCAGATGGTCGAAGGCATCGAGGCCGGCCTGGCGCACCAGACCTTGCTCGGGGTGACCGGTTCAGGCAAGACCTTCAGCATTGCCAACGTGATCGCGCAGATCAACCGTCCCACCTTGGTGCTGGCGCCGAACAAGACCCTGGCCGCGCAGTTGTATGGCGAGTTCAAGGCGTTCTTCCCGAACAACGCGGTGGAGTACTTCGTTTCCTACTACGACTACTACCAGCCCGAAGCCTATGTGCCGTCTTCCGATACCTTTATCGAGAAGGACGCCTCGATCAACGACCACATCGAGCAGATGCGGCTGTCGGCAACCAAGGCGCTGCTGGAGCGCAAGGACGCGATCATCGTCACCACGGTGTCGTGCATCTATGGCCTGGGCAGCCCGGAAACCTATCTGAAGATGGTGCTGCACGTCGATCGCGGCGACAAACTCGACCAGCGCGCCTTGCTGCGCCGCCTGGCGGACCTGCAATACACCCGCAACGACATGGACTTTGCCCGCGCCACCTTCCGCGTGCGCGGCGATGTGATTGACATCTACCCGGCCGAATCCGACCTGGAAGCGATCCGCATCGAGCTGTTCGATGATGAAGTCGAGAGCCTGTCGGCCTTTGACCCGTTGACCGGCGAAGTCATCCGCAAGCTGCCGCGTTTTACCTTCTATCCGAAAAGCCACTACGTGACGCCGCGCGAAACCCTGCTGGGCGCCATCGAAGGCATCAAGACCGAGCTGGCCGAGCGCCTCGAATACCTGCGCTCCAACAACAAGCTGGTGGAAGCCCAGCGCCTGGAGCAGCGCACCCGTTTCGACCTGGAGATGATCCTGGAGCTGGGCTACTGCAACGGCATCGAAAACTACTCGCGCTACCTCTCGGGCCGCGAATCCGGTGCGCCGCCGCCGACGCTGTACGACTACCTGCCGGCCGACGCGCTGCTGGTAATCGACGAATCCCACGTCAGCGTGCCGCAGGTCGGCGCCATGTATAAGGGCGACCGTTCGCGTAAAGAGACCTTGGTGGAATACGGCTTCCGTCTGCCGTCGGCGCTGGACAACCGGCCGATGCGTTTTGACGAATGGGAAAGCATCAGCCCGCAGACCATCTTCGTGTCGGCAACGCCGGGCAACTACGAGGCCGAGCATGCTGGCCGTGTGATCGAGCAACTGGTGCGCCCGACCGGCCTGGTTGACCCGGAAATCGAAATTCGCCCGGCGCTGACCCAGGTCGACGACCTGCTTTCGGAAATCACCAAGCGCGTGGCCCTCGAAGAGCGCGTATTGGTCACTACGCTGACCAAGCGCATGTCCGAAGACTTGACCGACTACCTGGCCGACCACGGCGTGCGCGTGCGTTACCTGCACTCGGACATCGATACCGTGGAGCGCGTGGAAATCATCCGCGACCTGCGCCTCGGCACCTTTGATGTGCTGGTGGGCATCAACCTGCTGCGTGAAGGCCTGGACATGCCGGAAGTGTCGCTGGTGGCGATCCTCGATGCCGACAAGGAGGGCTTCCTGCGTTCCGAGCGTTCGCTGATCCAGACCATCGGCCGCGCGGCGCGTAACCTCAACGGTCGGGCGATTCTCTACGCGGACCGCATCACCGGGTCCATGGAGCGCGCGATTGGTGAGACCCAGCGGCGTCGCGACAAGCAGATTGCGTTCAACCTGGAAAATGGCATCACCCCCAAGGGCGTGTTCAAGGATGTCGCCGACATCATGGAAGGCGCCACGGTGCCCGGCTCGCGCAGCAAGAAGCGCAAGGGCATGGCCAAGGCTGCCGAGGAAAGCGCCAAGTACGAAAACGAACTGCGCTCGCCGAGTGAGATCACCAAGCGCATCCGGCAGCTGGAAGAGAAGATGTACCAGCTCGCGCGGGACCTGGAGTTCGAGGCTGCGGCGCAGACGCGTGATGAGATCGGCAAGTTGCGTGAGCGTCTGCTGGCTGTTTGAGGTGTAGCGTCTGGAAGGGCCTCATCGCAGGCAAGCCAGCTCCCACAGTTGACCGCGTTCGCCTGGACGACGCTTTCACTGTGGGGGCTGTATCTGCTCGCTCGGGACCTTGAGTTCGAGGCTACCGCGCAGACGCGTGATGAGATTGGCAAGTTGCGTGAGCGTCTGCTGGCTGTTTGAGGTGCAGCGTCTGGAAGGGCCTCATCGCAGGCAAGCCAGCTCCCACAGTTGACCGCGTTCGCCTGGGCGACGCGTTTAACTGTGGGAGCTGTACCCGCTCGCGCGGGACCTGGAGTTCGAGGCTGCGGCGCAGACGCGTGATGAGATTGGCAAGCTGCGTGAGCGCTTGTTGGCTGTTTGAGGTGTAGCGGTTGGAAGGGCCTCATCGCAGGCAAGCCAGCTCCCACAGTTGACTGCGTTCGCCTGGACGACGCTTTCACTGTGGGGGCTGTATCTGCTCGCTTGGGACCTTGAGTTCGAGGCTACCGCGCAGACGCGTGATGAGATTGGCAAGCTGCGTGAGCGTCTGCTGGCTGTTTGAGGTGCAGCGTCTGGAAGGGCCTCATCGCAGGCAAGCCAGCTCCCACAGTTGACCGCGTTCGCCTGGGCGACGCGCTTAACTGTGGGAGCTGTACCCGCTCGCGCGGGACCTGGAGTTCGAGGCTGCCGCGCAGACGCGTGATGAGATTGGCAAGTTGTGTGAGCGTCTGCTGGCTGTTTGAGGTGTAGCGTCTGGAAGGGCCTCATCGCAGGCAAGCCAGCTCCCACAGTTGACCGCGTTCGCCTGGACGACGCGCTTAACTGTGGGAGCTGGCTTGCCTGCGAAGGCGGCGACTCGGTCTAATGCGCTTCCCCCGCCTTGAGCCCCGCCGGCAACGCCTTGGTCAACAATATCGCCAACATGCTGATCCCCAGCGCCAGCCCGACAAAATGAAACGCATCGTTATAGGCCATGATCTGCGCCTGCTGGTGCGCAATCTCACTCAACTTGCCCAATGCCGCCGTCTCGTTGCCGAACTTCTCGGTCAGCGTCGCCATCCGCTCCGCCACCTGCGGATTGGTCGGCACGATCGCCTCGCGTAGATAATCGAAGTAGGTCTTGGTGCGCGCATCCAGCAAGGTTGCCAGCAGCGCAATGCCGATGGCGCCGCCGAGGTTGCGCAGGATGTTGAACAGGCTCGACGCCGAACCCGCGTCCTGGGGCAGGATGTAGGCGGTGGCGATCAGCGAGATGGTCACCATGATCAGCGGCTGGCCGAGGGCGCGGATGATTTGGATCTGGTTGAACTGGCTACCGGCAAAGTCCGGGTTGAGCACCCCCGAGGAAAAACTCGCCAGGCCGAACAGGCCAAAGCCTAGCGTGCACAGCCACTTGGGCGACACGTACTTCATCAGCTTGGGCACCAGCGGAATCAGGAACAACTGGGGCACGCCCATCCACATGATCACTTCGCCGATCTGCAGCGCGTTGTAGTTCTGGATCTGCGCCAGGTACAGCGGCAGCAGGTAGATCGAGCCATACAGCCCCACACCCATGCCCAGGCTGGAAATGCTCGAGAGGCCGAAATTACGGTTGGCCAGGATACCCAGGTTGATCAGTGGGTTGGGCTTGGACAGTTGCACGATGACAAAGGTGATCAGGCTGAGCAGCGCGACGCTGCCAAGGCTGACGATCAGGCTCGATTCAAGCCAGTCCTTGCGATGACCCTCTTCCAGAAACACCTGCAAACAGCCCAGGCCAATGGCCAGGGTGACGATGCCCAGGTAGTCGGTGCTTTTCAGCAAGTCCCAATTCGACGGCTTTTTCTCCAGGCCATAGAGCAGCCCGGCGATCATCACCAGGCCCGGTGGCACGTTGATGTAGAAAATGTACTCCCAGCCCCAGTTTTCGGTGAGCCAACCGCCGATGGTCGGGCCGATGGACGGGGCGAAAGTGGCCGTCATCGCGAACATCGCCATGCCTTTGGCGCGGTGGTGCTCGGGCAGCTTGATCAAGGTGAGGGTGAACGCCAGCGGGATCAGCGCACCGCCAGTGAAGCCCTGCAAGGCGCGGAACACGATCATGCTTTCCAGGCTCCAGGCCATGGAGCACATCAATGAGGCGATCAGGAAACCCACCGACACCCACACGGCCAGGCGCCGTGCCGAGAGCAGCTGCACCAGCCAGGCGGTGAGGGGGATCATGATGATTTCGGCGACGAGGTAGGAGGTGGAAATCCACGAGCCTTCTTCCAGTGTGGCTGACAGCGCACCCTGGATATCCTTGAGCGACGAGTTGGTGATCTGGATGTCGAGCACGGCCATGAAGGCGCCGAGCATCACGCTCATGACCGCGATCCAGTCGCGCCGGGTCGGTTCGCCGACCGGGCGCAGCAGTTGATCACCGGCCATCGGGCTGGTCTTTGATGTTCACTTTGACGGTGACAGACATGCCAGGGCGAATCTTGCCCTGCAGCGGGTTATCCGGCGCAAACGTGAGCTTTACCGGAATGCGTTGGACGACTTTGGTGAAGTTGCCGGTGGCATTGTCCGGCGGCAACAGGCTGAACTGGGCCCCGGAGGCGGCGAACAGGCTGTCGACCCGCGCCGCGATGGGCGTGTCGCCATAAGCGTCGAAGGTCAGCTCGGCGTGTTGCCCCGGTTGCATATGGCCGATCTGGGTTTCCTTGAAGTTGGCCTGGATCCAGATGTCCTGGTCGGGGACGATTGATAGCAGGTAGGCGCCGGCCTGCACGTATTGGCCATTGCGTGCGGCGCGCTGGCCGACCAGGCCACTGATCGGCGCATGGATTTCGCTGCGGGTCAGGTTGAGTTCGGCCTGGGCAAGGTCGGTCTTCGCGTTGACGATCATGGCGTCGAGGCGCTTGATCTCGGCGTTCAGGGCATTCACCTGCTGGCGCTGGCCCTGCAGATCGGCCTCGGCCATGCTCACCTGGGAGCGGGCGATGTGATTGTCGGCGGAGAGGGTGGTCACGCGTTCTTCCGAGACGTAGCCGGGCCCGCGCAGGGTTTGCGCGCGCGACAAGTCGATCTGCGAGCGCCCCAGGCTGGCCTGGCTGGACGCGACCTTGGCCGCGCCGGCAGCGATCAGGCTGGCTTGCTGGGTGAGCTTGCTCTGCGCCTGGACGCGCTCGGCTTCACGCATGGCCAGGGCGGCGTTGGCGCGGTCGACGGCCAGGTGGAAGTCATCGCCTTCGAGCTTCACCAGCAACTGGCCTTTTTGCACGTGCTCGTTGTCGCCGACCAGCACCTCGACAATCCGCGCGCCCAGTTGGCTCGACACACGGGTGATTTCGCCCTGCACGTAGGCGTTGTCGGTGCTTTCATAGAAGCGGCCCCTGAAGAACCACTGGGCGAAGAAACCCAGGGCAATCAGGGTCACGATAAACACAAAGATAAACAGGCGGCGTTTGAGTGGGGCAGGCATGGGCAGGATGTCTGTAACAAGAGGTAATGGAATATAGCCAGCCGCGCATCTGGCAAATAGCCATGGCACACCTTCAGACCGAAGCTTGGCCACTATGCCCTTGTGCTGGAGCCGGGGTGCCTGGGGCTGTTACCATTCGCCCCTTGTTTCAATTTCAGTTATATCGCCCATTCGAGACCTGCCATGACCACCGTCCGCACGCGCATCGCGCCATCGCCTACTGGGGATCCCCACGTCGGCACTGCCTACATCGCCTTGTTCAACTACTGCTTTGCCAAGCAGCACGGCGGTGAATTCATCCTGCGGATCGAAGACACCGACCAACTGCGTTCGACCCGCGAGTCGGAACAGCAGATTTTCGAGGCCTTGCGCTGGTTGGGCATCACCTGGGCAGAAGGCCCGGACGTTGGCGGCCCGCACGGCCCGTATCGCCAGAGCGAGCGCAGCGACATCTACAAGCAATACACCCAGCAACTGGTCGATATGGGCCACGCGTTCCCGTGCTTCTGCACCGCCGAAGAACTCGACCAGATGCGTGCCGAGCAACAGGCCCGTGGCGAAACCCCGCGCTACGACGGCCGTGCACTGCTGCTGTCGAAGGAAGAAGTGGCCCGCCGCCTGGCCGCTGGCGAGCCGCATGTGATCCGCATGAAAGTGCCGAGCGAAGGCGTGTGCGTGGTGCCGGACATGCTGCGCGGTGACGTCGAGATCCCGTGGGACCGCATGGACATGCAGGTGCTGATGAAGACCGACGGCCTGCCGACGTACTTCCTCGCCAACGTGGTCGACGACCACCTGATGGGCATCACCCACGTGCTGCGTGGCGAAGAGTGGTTGCCGTCGGCGCCCAAATTGATCCTGCTCTACGAGTACTTCGGCTGGGAGCAGCCGCAGCTGTGCTACATGCCGCTGCTGCGTAACCCGGACAAGAGCAAGCTGTCCAAGCGCAAGAACCCGACCTCGGTGACCTTCTACGAGCGCATGGGCTTCATGCCGGAAGCGATGCTCAACTACCTGGGCCGCATGGGCTGGTCAATGCCGGACGAGCGCGAGAAGTTCTCGCTGCAGGAAATGGTCGACAACTTTGACCTGTCCCGCGTGTCGCTGGGCGGGCCGATCTTCGATATCGAGAAGCTGTCCTGGCTCAATGGCCAGTGGCTGCGTGACTTGCCGGTGGAAGAGTTCGCCAGCCGTGTGCAGCAGTGGGCGTTGAACCCTGAGTACATGATGAAGATCGCGCCGCTGGTGCAGGGCAGGGTGGAGACGTTCAGCCAGGTCGCGCCGCTGGCCAGTTTCTTCTTTGCCGGCGGCGTGAACCCGGATCCCAAGCTGTTTGAATCCAAGAAGCTTTCGGGCGACCAGGTTCGCCAACTGATGCAGTTGATCCTGTGGAAGCTGGAAAGCCTGCGCGAGTGGGAGAAGGATGCAATTACCGCGACAATCCAGGCGGTGGTCGAGTCTCTCGAGCTGAAATTGCGCGATGCGATGCCGCTGATGTTTGCCGCGATCACCGGGCAGGCCAGCTCGGTGTCGGTGCTCGATGCGATGGAAATTCTCGGCCCGGACCTGACGCGTTTCCGTCTGCGCCAAGCCCTTGATTTGCTTGGTGGTGTGTCGAAGAAAGAAAACAAGGAATGGGAAAAGCTGCTGGGCGCTATCGCTTAAGCAACGAGCAGTAACGTTAAAACCCCGGTTTTCCGGGGTTTTAACGGTAAGTGATTGTTATCCCGGCAAAAAATTTTGAAAATTGTTGAAAATAAATTTGACAGCCTTTCAAACCGCCATTAAGATTCGCCCCGTCCTCACCGATGAGGGGCTATAGCTCAGCTGGGAGAGCGCTTGCATGGCATGCAAGAGGTCAACGGTTCGATCCCGTTTAGCTCCACCAATTTACAGGTTCAAGGTCTGGCCACACCGTCCTTGAATCGATCAGGTCTCAGCCCTGATCTGTTGTACAGAAGGTTTTGTCCCCTTCGTCTAGTGGCCTAGGACACCGCCCTTTCACGGCGGTAACAGGGGTTCGAGTCCCCTAGGGGACGCCAGTTTCAACAAGCAGTTCGCAAGGCCTGCTGCGTCGCGAGACGAAAAATCCGGGGCTATAGCTCAGCTGGGAGAGCGCTTGCATGGCATGCAAGAGGTCAACGGTTCGATCCCGTTTAGCTCCACCAATTTACAGGTTCAAGGTCTGGCCACACCGGCCTTGAATCGATCAGTACTCAGCACTGATCAGTTGTATAGAAGGTTTGTGTCCCCTTCGTCTAGTGGCCTAGGACACCGCCCTTTCACGGCGGTAACAGGGGTTCGAGTCCCCTAGGGGACGCCACGATTACCCGCTCTGCGGGATTTTTAAGGGTCATTCAATTATTGAATGGCCCTTTTGTTTGTCTGGCGTTTGGCCAATCCTCTTCTCATTCCCCTTCCTGTGTTCTGACCAGCGGTCATGCCTGTCGCTTGCGAAATATTATTATGGTAATAATATTCAACCCATGAAAGACGGAGGCAACGATGAACGATAAAAAAGCGCAAACCCGCGAACGTATTCTGCAAGCCGCCAGCGCCGCGTTGATCCAGCGTGGCCCGGCCGAGCCGAGCGTGGGTGAAGTCATGGGCGCGGCGGGGCTGACCGTCGGCGGTTTCTACGCGCACTTTGAAAGCAAGGACGCGCTGATGCTGGAGGCCTTCACTCAGTTACTGGCCCGGCGTCGTGCATCGATCGACGATATGGATGCACAGCTGACCGGCGAAGAACGCAGGGGGCTGGTGGCGGCGTTTTACCTGTCCCGCAAGCACCGTGACTCAACTGCCCAGGCGTGCCCGATCCCGGCCACCGTCGGCGAGATGGCCCGTTTGCCCGACGCTTTTCGCGATGCGCTGAACGAACACGTGGAGCTGATGGCCGCTCAACTCGCTGCCAGCCCCGAAGACACCGATAAAGCCCTGGCGGACATGGCGCTGATGATTGGTGGCCTGGCCTTGGCCCGCGCGCTGGGGCCGGGTGAGTTGTCGGATCGAGTGTTACGCGCGGCCAAGTCGGCGGTGCGTTAAGGAGAGGGCTTGCAGGATGGGCACATTGACCTGGATTCGTCGCATCAATGGCACGCTGGGGCACCTGGCACCGCACACGGTGGCCAACAAGATGCGTCGCGCCTTCATGACTCCACGCGACCTGCCGCCGCGTGACTGGGAGCTGCCGCTGCTGGCGCAATCGGAGCGCATCACTTTGCGTTTCGGCTTGTCGGCTTTGCGTTGGGGCCAGGGCCCGGCGGTGCTGTTGATGCACGGTTGGGAAGGGCGCCCCACGCAGTTCGCCAGCTTGATCACCGCGTTGGTGGACAACGGCTACTCCGTGATTGCCCTGGACGGTCCCGCCCACGGGCGTTCCCCGGGGCGAGAAGCGCATGTGCTGCTCTTTGCGCGTGCCATGCTGGAGGCAGCGGCGGAACTGCCACCGTTGCACGCGGTGATCGGCCATTCGATGGGCGGCGCCAGTGCGATGCTGGCGGTGCAGTTGGGGCTGCGTACCGAGGCGTTGGTGAGCATTGCCGCGCCGTCGCGCTTTCTGGATGTGCTGCGCGGCTTCACCCAGATGGTCGGGTTGCCGGCGCGGGCGCGTTCGGCGTTTATCCAGGAAGTAGAGCTGACCTTCGGCATGCCGCTCAAGCATCTGGATGTGGCCCACTACCAGATGAATATCCCCGGCCTGATCGTGCACGCCGAAGACGATACCTTCGTGCCGGTCAAGGCATCGCAAGCCATCCATGAAGCCTGGTTCGACAGCCGCCTGCTGCGCCTGGAGCAGGGCGGTCACCAGAAAGTACTGGCCGATCCCCGCGTGATCGACGGGGTGCTGACACTGTTGGCCGGCCGTCGTCTACAGGAGCGGCAAACCGCCTGATACACTGCTCCCCGCCGACATTAATCGACTGGGAGCAAGGCATGGGCTGGGATTTGGCAACGCCGTTTATCATCGATCTGCAGGTCGCCCCTGAAGACATCGACGGCCTCGGGCACGCCAATAACGCGGTGTACGTGTCCTGGCTGGAGCGCTGCGCCTGGCGCCACTCACAGCGCCTGGGGCTGGATCTCACCGAATACCGCCGCCTGGATCGCGCCATGGCCGTGGTGCGGCATGAAATCGATTACCTGGCGGCCGGCTACGAGGGCGACGAGCTGCAACTGGCGACCTGGATCGTCGACTGGGACCAGCGCCTGAAAATGACCCGGCGCTTCCAGCTGCTGCGCCCACGCGATGGCGCCACGCTGTTGCGGGCGCAGACCACCTTTGTGTGCATCGAACTGTCCACCGGCAAGCCCAAGCGCATGCCGCCCGAGTTTCTCGACGGTTATGGCCCCGCCCTGACAGGGGGTTAACGGTTACCGTGGGAAACCCAGTAAACTGCGCCACGATTTTTGTTGAGTGTTTTCCATGCAAATTGCTTTGGCGCCCATGGAGGGGTTGGTCGACAACATCCTGCGGGACGTGCTGACCCGAGTCGGCGGTATCGACTGGTGCGTGACCGAGTTCATCCGCGTCAACGACCGCTTGCTCACCCCGGCGTATTTTCACAAGCTCGCTCCGGAACTGCTGCACGGTGCCCATACCGCTGCCGGCGTGCCTCTGCGCGTGCAGTTGCTCGGCTCGGACCCGGTGTGCCTGGCGGAAAACGCCGCGCTCGCCTGCGAGTTGGGCTCGCAGGTCATCGACCTGAACTTCGGCTGCCCGGCCAAGACCGTCAACAAGTCGCGTGGCGGGGCGGTGCTGCTCAAGGAGCCGGAGCTGCTCAACCAGATCGTCGAACACGTACGCCGCGCTGTTCCCGCGCATATTCCGGTCACTGCCAAGATGCGCCTGGGTTTCGACAGCCCGGACGGCGCACTGGTCTGCGCAACCGCCCTGGCCGAGGGCGGCGCGGCGCACATTGTGGTGCATGCGCGGACCAAGACTGATGGTTACAAGCCGCCTGCGCACTGGGAGTGGATCCCTCGCGTGCAGGACGTGGTCAAGGTGCCGGTGTTCGCCAACGGTGATATCTGGAGTGTCGAAGACTGGCGGCGTTGCCGGGAAATCAGCGGCGTCGAAGACATCATGCTCGGTCGCGGCCTGGTTGCGCGTCCTGACCTGGCACGCCAGATCGCCGCGGCACGCGCAGGTGAGGAAGTGGTGGAAATGACCTGGGCGCAACTGCAGCCCCTGCTTCAGGACTTCTGGACCCAATCGGTAGCGCAACTGACCGAGCGGCAGGCACCGGGGCGACTGAAACAGTGGCTGGCGATGTTGACGCGCAATTACCCGGAAGCGGTGGCACTGTTTACCGCCCTGCGCCGCGAAACTGAACTTGACCAGGTCAGCCGTTTATTGGGGATGAGTCCTGCGGTTGCCGCCTGACCCCGGAAATTGTCTGCCTGCATTTCAAACGAATGCTCCTTATCGAAAGATAAGGAGCATTTTTGCGTTTTAATACGTTTAAACGTTACCGCTGAAATATTCTGACAGTCACTGTCGTTATTCGAGTTGATAAACCAACCCGTGGAGTGGGGGTATGCCTGTACGCGTGAACTATCACAGGCATTCGTTTGAAAGTACGGTTAATTATGTCGCTGAGTGACAGGTCTCTCGGTTTATAAGTGCATATGTCTGTCGCGAGAAGGTGCGGGCACGATAAATCACGGCTGGCTCCAGGTGGCGATGAGGCAAAGTCTGAAAGTTTGCTTTTCTTTCCTTATGTGAGGCGCGATTTGTGGAACTCGATAGCGTCAGTTTCCACGAATTAGGGGACTGAGATGCAACGCGGTTGTATTCAGCCTCTATAAATCCTATCGCTGTCCCAGGTGTTCACCGCCTGGCTGCGCTGACTAAGGAATTTGATATGTCTTTCTCGATTAATAATTCGCCCTATGTAAAGTTCGATACAACTCCCCAAGACCCACAAACGCCCACACTCCCAAAAAGCGCTGCAACACTCTCTACACCGGCGACTGATTCAAAAGTTATCCCGCCGGCTACCCAGCAAGATATTACCCGAGGGCCGCAGGGCGAAATGATGATTAACGCCCGCGCGCTTTCAAAGTTATTTGACATGCTTGAACAAGTCTTCAAAGCCATGCGCGAAATGCTGTCGGGGAAAGATGTAACTCCCGACCTCAAGGCCGCTTCCGATACGGCGGCCAAAGCCAAGGTCAAGCCGGATGCCGCGCCTAACGACAAAACGAGTACGGATTCAAGCGCGTTGCCGAAAGTTGCGCCGAATGCAGCAGACCAGCCAAAAGTGAAACCAGAGGCGACCCCGCAGCCGAAGGTGGCGCCCGACGCGGCAGACCAGCCCAAAGTGAAACCAGAGGCGAACCCGTTGCCGAAGGTGGCGCCCGACGCGGCAGAGCAGCCAAAAGTGAAGGCAGAGGCGAACCCGTTGCCGAAGGTAGCGCCCGATGCGGCAGAGCAGCCAAAAGTGAAGGCAGAGGCGAACCCGCAGCCGAAGGTGGCGCCCGACGCGGCAGAGCAGCCCAAAGTGAAGGCAGAGGCGAACCCGTTGCCGAAGGTGGCTCCCGACGCGGCAGACCCGCTGAAAGTGAAGCCTGGGGCGAACCCGTTACCCAAGGTCTCGCCAGATGCTGCAGAGCAGCCAAAGGTCAAAATAGATGATGGCGGGCTGAGTGTGATTACGCCTAAAGCCATTCCGGGCGTTCTACCTCCGTTTCCCCAACCCGATGTCAAAGTTACCAACAATGCCAATGCGCAGGTGAAAGTGGAGGTCAATGTCAACCATTGTCACTGCCCTGACACCCGCTCCGAGCATGACAAAGGCGTGCGGCCGCCGCTCACGCCCCAACCCAAGCCAGACGCTGCGCCACAGCCACCGCTCACGCCCCAACCCAAGCCAGACGCTGCGCCGCAGCCACCGCTCACGCCCCAACCCAAGCCAGACGCTGCGCCGCAGCCACCGCTGACGCCCCAACCCAAGCCAGACGCTGCGCCACAGCCGCCGCTCACGCCCCAACCCAAGCCAGACGCTGCGCCACAGCCGCCGCTCCCGCCCCAACCCAAGCCAGCCGC
>NZ_JASCPP010000125.1:0-17081 GCF_029959745.1 Pseudomonas sp. PS01298
TTTGAGCGACACAAATCAATTGGGGGCGGGGGCTTGCGCGCTAATAGGGTGTGTCAGCCAGAACCTTTCTCGCTGATCCACCGCCTTCGCGAGCAAGCCCGCTCCCACATTTCCAGTCCCGCAGTGTTGCGGATAATGCGTTACTGCTGCGCGATGCTGTACCCATCGAACGCGGTCTGCTGCTGCAGCGCAGTGATCACGCTCTTGCGACTCAACGGCTGTTCAGCCCCGGCGTTATCCACAAAGCTCTCGACCTCAAGCTCCGCCTCATCGCCTTCACCGACAAAGCTGAAGCCCAGGAACTCGAACGCCTCGCGGTCGACATTGAGCTTCGAGCGCGGGGTGCGCAGGGGCAGGGTGACGCTGATGCCGTCCTTGCTGATCACAAACACTTCGGCTTCTTTCTTGGGCCGCGATGCCTTGCTCTTGCCGGCGCTTGGGTTGCTGATCGCCTGGTGGCTCTGGTTCAGCACTTTCAGCGCCAGACCGTAGACCAGCTCCTGGAACTCGGGGTCGTCCTTGAAGCTGGACAGGATGCGGCTGATCGAGAATTTGCTGCTCAGGTCTTCCAGGGCGGCGCTGTCAGCGGCCTCGGCGTCCTTGAGTTGCTTGAGCTGGCCCATCAGGTCATAGGCCTTGTCGTCGTCGAAGGCATCGTGGGCCTGGCGGATGGCGACGCGCAGCTCGCGGATCTGGTCGCTTTCCTTGGAGGTGTGAAACGCGTCCAGCACCATCTCGCTGATGATCTTGGCCGCCGGCACATGCTGTGAAAGATTGATGGCGTTTTCGTATTCCGCTTTGGATTGCAAGGCGACTACGGATTCTTCGGTGGTGTAGGAATCGGACATTGAAATTTCACTACTTCAGTAAACGGGGGACAAAAAAGCGTCGGGCATTTTCAGCGGGGAGGGGGATCAGGTCAAGGCGGCACTCTGCCCCACGGTTGTGCTGATCCATATCAACAGGCGCCCCGGGGAAATTCGCTACAACAACACGGGGGCCGAACCCGCCCCGGGTTATCTGCCTGATGACGTATAAAAATAATTGCAGACCTGCGCCGAGGAGACCGCTCCAGGCCAGGTTTTTAAAGGAATATTGCGATGACGCTTCCCCTGTCACGTCTTGGCCTTGTGGGGGTGATGTTCTGTCTGTCCCTTCCCCTGCACGCCAACACCCCCGACCCCGCACTGATCGAACACGGCCAATACGTTGCACAACTGGGCGACTGCATCGCCTGCCATACCGCCAAAGAAGGCAAGGTCATGGCCGGCGGCCTCGAGCTGAGCACGCCGATGGGCACGATCTTTTCGAGCAATATCACCCCGGACCGCGAGACCGGTATCGGTCACTACACCTTCGAACAATTCGACCGGGTCATGCGCGAAGGCGTCACGCCTGCGGGTATGAATCTGTACCCGGCGATGCCGTATCCGTCCTACGCGAAGATGAGCGAGGCGGATATGCGCGCCTTGTACGCCTACCTGATGCAGGGGGTGGAGCCCGTGCCCCAGGCCAACCGCGACGCCGACATGGGCTTCCCCTTCAACCAGCGCTGGGGCCTGGCGCTGTGGAACTTCGCCTTTCTCGACAAGCAGCCGTTCCAGCCAGACCCGGGCCGCGGCGAGGTGCTCAACCGTGGCGCCTATCTGGTCCAGGGCCTCGGCCACTGCGGTTCGTGCCACACGCCGCGCGGCATTGCCTTCCAGGAAAAAGCCCTGAGCGATGCCGGCCGCAGCGGCCAGCATTACCTCGCCGGCGAAACTGTCGAGCATTGGCGCGCCCTGAGCCTGCGCAACCTGTGGACCGTGGACGACACCGTGCAATTGCTCAAGACCGGGCAGAACCGCTTTGCCACCGTCTCCGGCAATATGGCCGATGTGATTCACCACAGCACCCAGCATTTCAGTGACGATGACCTGACTGCCATCGCCAGTTACCTCAAATCCCTGCCGCCGGGCAAAGACGACCTGCCGATGCCGTCCGTGGCCCAGGCACCCGCCGCGCCGCCTGCCGACCTGTTCACCAGCCGAGGTGGCCTGGGCTATATGCAGTTCTGCAGCGATTGCCACCGCAGTGACGGCGCTGGCGTGAAAGGCCTGTTCCCGCCCCTGGCCGGCAACCCGAGCATCGCCGCGAGCAACCCGACGTCGCTGCTGCACATCACCCTGACCGGCTGGGAAACCGCGCAAACGGCGACTCACCCACGGGTCTACACCATGCCCGGTTTCGCCCGGCTGGCGGACCCGGAAATCGCCGAGATCCTCAGTTTCGTGCGCACGCGCTGGGGCAACCAGGGCACCCCGATCGACGCCGCCCAAGTGAAAAAGCTGCGCGCCCAGCTCAACCCGGCCACCACCGATTCGTCCGCCTTCGAAACCCCGCGCCTGGCCGATCTGCTGGCCGCCCCCAACGCCGATCAAGTCATGCGCGGCATGCGCCTGCACCTGCAAACCAAGGCACTGCTGCCTGACAACGTCGGCAACTCGCTCAATTGCACCAGTTGCCATCTCAACGCCGGCACCGTGGCCGACGGCTCGCCCTTTGTCGGTGTGTCGGCGTTTTTCCCCAGCTACGCACCGCGTGCGGGCAAGGTGGTGACCCTGGAAGACCGCATCAACGGCTGCTTCCGGCGCTCCATGAATGGCAAGCCGTTGCCGCCGCAGTCAGCCGATATGCAGGCGATGGTCGCCTACTTTGACTGGATGAAAAACAACACGCGGCCTGAAGACAAAGTCGCCGGGCGTGGCGTGGGCAAGGTCGACCCGGCGATCAAGCCCGACCTCGCCAATGGCAAGGCGGTCTATGCCAAGCAATGCGCGGTCTGCCATGGCGACAATGGCCAGGGGCTGGCGCGGGCCGATGGCGAGCTGATCTACCCGCCGCTGTGGGGCGAGCAGTCGTTCAACATCGGCGCGGGGATGGCGCGCACCTACACCGCGGCGGCGTTCGTCAAACGCAACATGCCGATTGGCTTCCACGAGAAATTCCCGTTGGGGCAGGGCGGTTTGTCCGACCAGGACGCGGTGGACGTGGCGGCGTATTTTGCCGGGCAACCGCGTCCGGACTTCCCGGACAAGGTCAAGGATTGGCCGAACGGCGGCAAGCCGGTGGATGCGCGGTACTAGTCCAGTTGCTTGAGGCAGGCCTCGAGGATGTCGAGGCCTTCCTCCAGCACCGCTGGCTCAATGGTCAGCGGTGCGAGCAAACGGATGATGTGCCGTGACTTGCCGCTGGGCATCAGCAGCAGGCCGGCCTCGCGCGCCAGGCTCAGCAACTGGGCGAGTTGTTTCGGCGCGGGCGTGCCGTCGGCGTGGGCCAGTTCTATGCCGCGCATGGCGCCGACGCCGGTCAGGCGGCCGAGGTAGGGCGACAGGCGCTGTGCGCGCCAGGTTTCATAGCGGCTGACAATCGCTGTTTGCTGCTGCGAACCCCAGGCCTGCAAGTGCTCATCGCTCATCGCGTCCAGGGTGGCCAATGCCGCCGCGCAGGCAATCGGGTTGCCGGAATAGGTGCCGCCGAGACCGCCTTTGGGCAGGTTGTCCATCAGCGCCTTGCGCCCGACCACTGCCCCCAGCGGTACACCGCCAGCGATGCTTTTGCCGAGCAGGATCAAATCCGGTTCGATGCCCAGGCGCGAGAAGGCGAAGCGCTGGCCGGTACGCCCGAAGCCCGACTGGATTTCATCGGCAATCAGCAGGATGTTTTTTTCATCACAGAAACGCCGCAGCGCCTGGGCGAACTCGATGTCGAGGGCCAGGAAACCGCCTTCGCCCTGCACCGGTTCGAGGATGAAACAGGCGACGTCGTCGATGTCGATTTCCACGCTGAACAGGCGGTCCATGGCCTTCAGCGCTTCGGCACAGGTCACGCCGTTGTCGGCGCTGGGGTAGGGCAGGTGATAGACCGGGCCGGGCAGGACGCCGACCTTTTGCTTGTAGGGCGCGACCTTGCCATTGAGGTTCAAGGTGGCCAGGGTGCGGCCATGAAAGGCCCCGTCGAACGCGATCACCGCCGTGCGGCCGGTGGCCCCGCGCACGATCTTCAGGGCATTTTCCGCCGCTTCGGCGCCGCTGTTGGTGAGCATGCCGCTGACCGGATAGTCCACCGGGATAAACGCGGTCAGGCGATCCATCAGCTCGATATAGGGCGCGTGAGGCGCAGCGTTGAAGGCGTAGTGGGTCAGTTTCGTCGCCTGTTCGCGAATCGCGTCCACGACCCCCGGGTGGCAATGGCCAAGGTTGAGTACGCCGATGCCGCCGACAAAATCGATATAGCGTTTGCCCGCAGTGTCCCAGACTTCGGCGTTTTTACCGTGGCTGAGGCTGATCGGGTGGACGATGGAAATCGACTGGCTGATGGTTTCGCGGCTCATGAATCTCGGACTCGGCAATGGCTGACGTGTTTTTATCTAAGCCGTGCGCCCACCCTGGCCGCAAACGAAATAAAGTCGCCGGGTCATTATTAAAAGTCGCGATGTGCACTCACGTAGTCGACCATCCAGTTCAGGAAGGCTTTGACTTTGGGGATCTCGCCGGCGTGTTCGGCATGCGCGATAAAGTGCGCGCCGCTGCTGGGCATGGCGTAGTCCCATGGGATCGTCAGGCTGCCTTGGGCAAGTTCTTCGGCCACCAGGTAATGCGGCACCAGCGCCACGCCATAGCCTGACTGCGCCGCACGAATGCACATGTAGAACGTGTCGAAACGCGGCCCGTGATAACTGTTCTGCGAGTGCAGGCCTTGTTCCAGGAACCATTCGTGCCAGGCTTCCGGGCGCGAGGTGCATTGCAGCAAGGTGTGGCGCGACGACGCGTCGCTGCCCTCGGCGACAAACCCCGGCGCACAGACCGGCACCACGGCTTCACGAAACAGCTCGATGCAGGTCGCGCCCGGCCATGAGCCCTGGCCGAAGAAAAACGCGATATCGGCCTTGGCCTGCAGCACGTCGAAGGGCTCCAGCTCGTTGCGCACGTCCAGGTGGATATTCGGGTGTTTCGCTGCGAAGTCCTTGAGCTTGGGCACCAGCCAGCGATCGCCGAAGGTCGGCTGGGTGGCGATGCGCAGCACCTCGGTTTCACCGCCGTAGGTGAGGATGTAACGGCTGGAGATGTCCACCTGGGTGAGGATCTTGTGCACCTCGGCCAGGTACAACGACCCGGCCGGCGACAAGTACAGGCGCTGGCGGACCCGCTCGAACAGGTTGTGGCAGAGCATCTCTTCCAACTGCGCCACCTGCTTGCTGACCGCACTCTGGGTCAGGTGCAGCTCTTCGGCGGCGCGGGTGAAACTCAGGTGGCGGGCGGCGGCTTCGAAGCATTGCAAGGCCGTCATCGAAGGGGTCAAGCGTTTTGAAATCATGCAGTTCATTCCAAATCGGAAGGAGCCTTTGCCTAAAGGTCGTTTGTGGCAGCGCCGTAAAGCCGTGGATACTGCCCGGCAGCACTATAAACCGGCGCGGGCTGTGCAGCGCCGAATAATAAGGAATGACAGGGAGCGCCTTGCATGAACCGATTCAAAACCACGTTGGCCGCACTGGGCGCCACCGCCGTATTCGGCCTCGCCGGCACGGCGCACGCCGGGGCGACCCTGGATGCGATCCAGAAAAAAGGCTTTATCCAATGCGGCGTCAGCGACGGCTTGCCCGGTTTTGGCGTGCCCGACAGCAAGGGCAAGATGACCGGCCTCGATGTCGACGTGTGCCACGCCGTGGCGGCGGCCGTGTTCGGCGATGCGTCGAAAGTGAAGTTCACCCAATTGACCGCCAAGGAGCGCTTCACCGCGTTGCAATCCGGCGAAATCGACCTGATCTCGCGCAACACAACCTGGACCAGCTCGCGTGATTCGGCGATGGGCCTGGTGTTCACGGGCATCACCTACTACGACGGCATCGGCTTTCTGGTGAACAACAAACTGGGAGTGACCGGTGCCAGGCAACTGGACGGCGCGACCGTGTGCATCCAGGCCGGCACCACCACTGAACTGAATGTCTCCGACTACTTCCGCACCCACGGCATGAAGTACACGCCCATCACCTTCGACACCGCCGACGAGAGCGCCAAGGGCCTGGAGGCCGGGCGTTGTGATGTGCTGACCACCGACCAGTCGGGGCTGTATGCACAGCGGATCAAAATGGCTCACCCGGATGAGTTCGTGGTGCTGCCGGAGGTGATCTCCAAGGAACCGCTGGGGCCGCTGGTGCGCAAGGGCGATGACGAGTGGTTCAGCATCGTCAAGTGGACGCTGTTCGCGATGCTCAATGCCGAGGAAATGGGCATCACCTCGCAGAACGTCGAGGAACAGGCCAAGACCAGCAAGAACCCGGATGTCGCGCGCCTGCTGGGCGCCGACGGTGAGTACGGCAAGGACCTCAAGCTGCGCAAGGACTGGGTCGTGCAGATCGTCAAGCAGGTGGGCAACTACGGCGAAGTGTTCGAGCGCAATATCGGCCAGGGCAGCGTGTTGAAGATCAAACGCGGGCTCAATGCGCTGTGGAACAACGGCGGTATCCAGTACGCGCCGCCGGTGCGATAACGCCGGGGCTCAGTCGGCGACCCCACCTTTCCCCGCCGCCTTGGCGCGATACAACGCCTGGTCGGCACGTGCCATCAAGGCGGCGGGGGTATCACCCGATTGGCTCGCCGCCACGCCTACGCTGAGGGTGACGTGGAAGTCGTCGCTCACCGGGTTATCCCTCAACGCCTCGCAGATGCTTTCGGCGATTGCCTTGGCCGTCTCCAGCGACGTGTTGGGCAGCAGTACCATAAACTCATCGCCGCCCCATCGAGCCAGCAGGTCATCGGCGCGTATACAGCCTTTCAAACGCTCGACCACCCGCACCAGCGTCTCGTCACCTGCGCTGTGGCCGTACTGATCGTTGATCGGCTTGAAGTCATCGATATCCATCGCGATCAGTGCCAGCGGCAGGCGAAAGCGTTGGGCGCGTTCGCATTCTTCCAGCAAGGTTTTTTCCATGCGATAGCGGTTGGCGACCAGCGTCAGGGTGTCGCGTTCGGCGAGGGAGCGATTTTCATCCAGCTGCAATTGCAGTTGCTGGTTGACCCGTGACAGCTCGCGCGTGCGCTCGGCCACCAGCACTTCAAGGGATTGATTGCGCTGTTCCAGTTGCTCGACGGAGCTTTTGCGTGAATGGATATCACGGTGGGCGCCCACCATCCGCGCCACCGAACCGTCAGCGTTGCGGGCAATCACGTAGCCACGGTCTTCGATCCACAGGTAGCTGCCATCTTTTTTGCGGCAACGGTATTCGGCCTGGTAGTAGGGGGCACGACGCTGGATATAGTCATCAAACAGCATCATCACCTGGGGGTAGTCGTCCGGATGGATCACGTTTTCCCAGGTGAACACGCTGTTTTCCAGGGCGTGTCGAGGGTAGCCAAGCATTTCATACCAACCCGGGTTGCGGTACACGAACCCGGTATTGGCGTTCCAATCCCAGATGCCGTCGCTGACCAACTCCAGAACGGTGTGCAGCATGTCGGCGTTGAAGTGAGAGAAATCAGTGCCCGGTGGGCTGTTGCCGGGAGTATCGTCCATTGCGCGATCCTTGCTTGGGCTGGCATCCAAGGCCTGCCGATATTGATGCCGGTACTCCGTGGCTGGCGCTACTGTACAACGGGATTTGAGTGCTTTGAATAGGGCGAATGTACGCCTTTGGCAGGATGGCAATAGGCTATCTATCTGGGGCGTCCGACGATTTCCCCGCGCCTTGACGATGCGCAGCGCTTCGCGCCAGCGTTCGAACCGCAGGCACCCCTCGTGGCCATCCGAGTTGGACGGCCTTGTTGTCGATGAAGAAAAGTTACTTGGGGGCCAGCATTCTCGTCCTGGCCTGCCCATCCGCGTTGTGTTGGTAAATCTCTTCAGGTTGGCCCTGTTCGTTGAAAAACACCTGGCCGATCCCCGCCGAGTTCCATAGCCGCTCGCCCGCTTCGGCATGTTCCGGAATATGCGGGACCACCTGCATGGTGCGGCGGCGGGTGAACCAGTTGAGGGGCGAGCGGGGCGAGTAGAGCCAGCGGTTGAGCCGGTCGAACCATTCCAGCAGGCGCGGCGGGAATTCATTCTTGATGCCGCTGCTGGTGATCTGCCAGATTTTCGGGCCGGCATTGCGATGGCGGATCAGTACCTCGTAGACGAACGAGTAGTGCACATCACCCGACAGGATCACGTAGTTCCCCGGTGTCCGTGAGTGACGGAAGATATTCAGGATCACCTGGGCGGCGCCGCGATGGGCCATCCAGTTTTCCGCGTCCACCAGCAAGGGGTGGCCGCACCAGCTGAACACTTTTTGCACGGTCTCGATCAGCTTGACGCCAAAGATCGGCGCGGGCGAGACGATGATGGCCGAGGGGTGATCAAGCAGTTCCTGCTGCAGTTCGCTCAAGGCTTCCCAATCCAGCAGGCCGGAAGGTTGCTTGAGGGTGAACTCACTGCGCCAGCGGCGGGTGCGGGTGTCCAGCACCACCAGCGCAGGCGTGGTGGGCAGTACGTAGTGCCATTGCTGGAATTTCAGCAGGGCCTCGAGCAACGCATCCTGCGCGCTGGCGTCCAGGTGGTTGGCCTGGGGCTGGGTGGTCAGCGTCTGGATCTGGATGACCAGCGGACCAAAGACATCCGGCTGGTTGCCCCAGCCCTGGCACAGCAAATAGGCCAGCAGGGCATTGCCGATGATGCGTTTTGAGAAGGGGTGGCCGTAGGCGGTTTCTTCCCATTGGGCGCTGAGGTTCCAGTCGTCGGTGATGTCGTGATCGTCAAAGATCATCAGCGTGGACAGGTGGGCGAATACCCGCGCGACGCCCGGCAGACCCTGGCGAAAGCGCTCGATCTGTACCCGCTCGCGGGCGTAGCGCTGCTGTTCTTCGGCGCTCAAGCGGGGAGGCTCCAGCGTGAGCAGGTTCCAGGGCGTGGGCGACCAGACCAGCAGGTACATCGCCATGACTTCGGCGAAGGTGACCAAGTGGTTATCGGCAGTGCTGCTGGTGAATATCGGTTTTTTCACCCCGCCGAAAAATCGCTCGCGCAGGGTTTCATTGCTGTCCAGCGCCGGGAGCAGGTCGGCACGGTGGTAGTAGCTGGCGCGATGCCCGTAGAGGCTGGCGCTGTCGTCTATCACCGCTCCTTCCAGGTATTCATCGAACAGGCCCAGGCGCGCGATCAACTCATGGATAGCCCGCAGCATGGGCCCGGCGACATCGTCCGCGTACACCTGGTCGCCGCTCATCATCAGCAGGGCCGGGCGCTGCTCGGGCAGGTGGGCTTCGGCCAGCAGGCGGTCGACGCACAGCAGGCCTTCGGCCGCGTGATGGTGTGGTTTGCGGCACGAGCCATGGACCAACTGATGAATACGGCTGTGCAGCACAAAACTGGGGTATTGGGCGTCGGCGTACAGCAGGTGTGGCGCCCACTCGGCGATGCCGAGGCTGTCGATCAACAGGTCATAGCCAATGACCTCATCCTGGGGCAGGGCGTCATCCAGCGGCACGTCGATCAAGTGGATGACGGCGTCATGCCCCACCGCAACGGTTTGGCATTGGCCCTGATCCAGCACGATGCTACGGGTCTGCCCGGCGATGTGCAGCGTCAGGGTCAGCACCAGCTCCCGGGTGCCCATCAGCCACAGCACTAACCGCTGGGGTTCCAGGCGGCGTAGCAGGGGGCCGGCGAGTACGGCGGGCAATGTGTCGGGTGGCAGCATGCAGGGAAGGGCTCCAGGCGGGGTCGGCCGAAAACTCTAGCGCATTGAATGTCAGTGTTTTGTTAAGGCGAGGGTATGAAGGGCCGTGCACAGCCCTTCACATGCCCGGTTAGAGCAGTCGACCGCCGCCCAGGCTGTCCAGCGTGCCGGTGCTCCTGCGCCTATCGTTCGCGGCCGGGCCATCGGATGCAATGGAGGAGGCGTGTTGGTGGGTCTGCTCGATGCTGCGCTTGTTGCGAGAGCGCGTGACTTCATCCTGCTGAGCCACAGATGCAATAGGCATGTTCAACGAGTGATTGAGGGTACTTATCATGGAGGTGGTCCTCTGTCAGTGGTAAGCCTCACCGCTTAGTGAAGCTGAGCCAAACCTACAGAGGGGGACGGCAACCGCGCTATAAACGCCTCGCGGCAACATGTGACGGGGCGCGGCTGGAAATCATCGACGCGGCCTTCGGCGCAGCCGCCCGCTTCGGGCGAAGTCGCGGCCTCCCTGGCGTGCAGCCCAAACGCCGCGCAGTTGTGTGCGACGCCTTTACGTAACGCGCTGTAGTAATCCGCGCGGCACCCTGACCCTGGCAGAGCGCCAGGGCGGGAGGCGTGTCAGGTATGCGACTCTTCCATCACCTTTGGCACGGTGAAGCGGAACTCACTGCCACGCCCCAATTCACTCTCGGCGACGATCTTGCCGCCATGGGCCTGCACGATACCTTGGGTGATGTACAGCCCCAGGCCGCTGCCGGTGGGGTTGTTTTCCGCCTGGGTCCAGTAGCGATCGAACACGTGGGGCAGTTGTTCCGGCGCGATGCCTTCGCCCGAGTCACGCACCGAAAACACGATTTCCTCGCCATTGCTCATGGCGCTGATACCGATATTGCCCTGGCGCGGGGTGAACTTGATGGCATTGCCAATCAGGTTCGACAGGACCTGGAACAGCCGCTCCGGGTCGGCATTGATCTGCAGGCCGGGCTCGGTGTTGAACGACAGGTCGATGCCTTTCTCCATCGCCAGCGGGGCAAGCAGGGAGTAGGCCTCTTCGAACATCTGGCTGACATCCAGCGCCACCGGCTTGACCACGTAGCGCCCGGCCTCGATTTTCGAGGTATCGAGCAAGTCTTCCAGCAGCACATTCATGCGCCCGGCGGCCTGTTGCATGGTGTCGATGGCCGAGGAAATGCGCCGTGAAGTGTGTGGGCCATCGGAGCTGAAGGCCTTTTGCATCATGCCGCACAGCATCGAGATTACGGTCATCGGGTTACGCAGGTCGTGGGAAACCACCGCCACCAATTCATCGCGGGCGCGCACGGCTTGTTGCTCGCGCAGTACCTGGCGGGCCAGGTCGTTTTCCAAGGCCGAGCGGCGCAGGTCGTTGGCGGCGAAGCGGTCGCCATGGCTCCACTTGGTGGAGATGCCGGCCATTTCGACTTTCCAGATTTCAAATGAAGTACGTGGGCGAAGGCGCAGGCCGGCGTCGGAATTTTCCAGGTCGAGGGGCTTTTTCGGGTCGCCGCTCCAGTTGATGTTTTCCTTCACCTCCGGGCGGAACCACATCACGCCATTGTCCACCGGCTTGGGCAGGCTCATGGCCAACACGCCGCTGGCCACCTGCTGGAACTCGGCAGCCGGCGGGTACACCGACACCAGGTTATGGCTGGAAAATACCGGCTCGCCGCTGTCCTGCAGCCACTTGTGCAAGGCACGGATCTGCGCCGGTTCCGGGCAGTTGCCGTAGCGGTGCAATTGTTTGTCTTCGATGATCGCCACGCCGCCGGCGAGAGTCAGGTCCATCAGCAACTGGCCGCGTTGGGCGAGGCCGTCGAACACGTTGTCTTGCGAAGCTTTCATCGCCTGGTCCAGCAGCGCCAGGGCCTCGACTTTCTCTTCTCGCTGACGGCTCAGGTCCAGGGCTTCCATGGCGCTGATCTGCAACGACAAGACTTGGCCGATGGTCTGGCAGGCGGTGCGCAGGTCGTTGGGCACCAGCAGTGGCTCGCGGTTGCCGCAGCTGATCAGGCCCCACAGCTTGTCACCCTTCATCAGCGAGATGCTCATGGACGACAGCACGCCCATGTTCTGCATGTACTGGCAGTGAATCGGCGACACGCTGCGCAGGGTGGCGAAGCTCAAGTCCAGCGGTTGGCCGGTGTCCGGGCGCAGTTTGGGCAACAACGGCACCGGCTCGTAGGCCGCGTTCGGGATGATGCGCAGCCAGTTGGTGCGGTACAGCTCGCGGGCCTGCTCGGGGATGTCGGACGCGGGGAAGAACAGCCCGTTGAACAGCTCCATGGACGGTGCCGACGCTTCGGCAATCACCTGGCCGTGGCCTTCGTCTTCGAAGCGATAGATCAGCACGCGGTCGTAACCGGTCATGGCCTGGATTTCGGTCACGCTGATTTCGTACAGCGCCTGCAGGGTTTTCGCCGACTGCAAACGTTGCAGCATTTTGCCCAGGTCACTGGTGCGACCATTGAGCGCGCGTGGGCGGAAGTCTTTGAGCCGTGGTTCGAACTCCAGCACCAGCACGTCCTGATGGCGATGCAGCAGGCCTTCGAACTCGGCGCCATTGAGGCTGACGTGCAGCGGCGGTGCGTCGACAAAGCTGTTTTGCGCAGCCACGGTTTGCACGGCCTGGCCGTGTTCGGCCCCGATCAGCGTGTGCAGCGGCTGGCCCAGCAGTGCATCGGGTGCGTGGCCGAACAGGGCGGCGACGTTGGCGCTGACCTGGATGATGCGCAGGTCCGGCTCCGACAAGGTCAGCAGCACGCCATGGGGCTGGATCGCACCCGGGAAGCGGATCGGCTCGTCGGCACAGTTGGCAAGCAGCTCTTCAAAATCTTCGGGTTTCATAGCAGTACCTCCTGGCTGTCGAGCCATTGCTCAAAGCAGCTGAACGTCGAACGGGCCGCATCCACCGCGTGCTGTCTGGCATTGGCGTCCAGCGGCATGTGGCCCAGGTAATCGAGGAAATCCCTCCAGCGTCGACCGGTGTCGGCCCCGTACACATTGAGAAACGCACCGCCGTTGTCGGCATGCACGTCCAGGCGCTGGGCCATTTCGCGGCGCAATACCTGGCCGCCCAAGGTCGCGCCTTCCAGCACATAGAGGGCACCGAGGCAGGCGGCGGGCATGTCGAGGCGGGGCAGATGGGCGCAGCGGGGCAGGGCATCGATAGCGGCGTCACTCACGCCGAGGGCGTGAAGATCGCTCACCAGGGTCGGCGTTTTCACACGCAAGGCCTGGTCGTAGCCCACGGGAATCAAATCTCGGTCGTACAGCGACGCTTCGATCGGCGCATAAAAACCGTAATACGCCCGGACCAGGCGCTGATACCAGCCGGCATCCAGGCGCTCGGAGAAAAACGGCAGGCGTTTTTCCAGCGCCACGTGCAACAGGCCGGTGCCTTCACGCAACGCTTCCAGCAATGAGGGCGCACTAACGTCATGGGCCGGTGAATGCATTCAATGAGCTCGAAGTGTGGGCCTCTCGGCCATGAATGACGCTTGGAAATGGGCGACGATTCTACACAACTCATGGCGATCAACTGAACGCACAAGGCGAAAAGGCTGACCAGCGGATCAGAAAAGTCGCTCCCTGCTCTTCAATGACCACACGGACCCATGTGAAGTTCGGTCCGGGTGATATCGCCATGCTATCAATGCAAGGACGAGCCCTGCTGGGTCAAGGCGGTTTGCACACACTCCAGCAGATGCTCAGTGCTCCACGGCTTGGGCAGGAACCGCACTGAACCGCCCAACTGCTCGGCCAGTTTGGTATTGCCAGACGTCAGCAGCACCGGCACGCTCGGCCACCGGTGCGCGACAACGCGGCTCAGGTCGTAGCCATTGAGTAGCCCTGGCATTTGCACATCGCTGACGATCAGGTCCACCGGATCATCGCCCCGTTCCAGATAAATCATCCCCTCATCCGCCGAAGGAAACGACGTTACCACCGCCCCGAAATCCTCCAGCACATCCACCATTAACGAACGAATGATCTCGTCGTCTTCCAGCACTAAAATCGATGGCTGAGCCATGATCCTTACTCCACCATCAGGGTCCAGTAAGGTGGAGTGGGGCAGGCGCGGATAGGTTCGATTGGATGTTTATAAGGCGATGGGTGGTCACTTGGAGGGTCTGGCTTGCGTATTTGAGTGGGTATGCTGCACGATACCGGCGTTCTGCCATCCCGACCGGTCCGGTTCTCACCGGCGCACACACAAGGCCGTCAACCGTGAACGCTCCCGCCGCCTCCTTGATCGACCCGGACCTGGGCAACCGCATGATCAAAGTCGACCACGCCGGCGAGCATGGCGCGATCTGTATCTACAGCGGCCAATTGTTCATGGCCCGCGTGTTCGCGCCCGGCATGGTGGCCGAGTTGCAAGCGTTTCTTTCTCACGAGCGTCGCCACCGCGCGGTGTTCCAGGCCGAGTTGCAGCGGCGCGGCTATCGTCGCTGCCGCAGTTACTGGCTGTGTGGGCTGGGCGGGCTGGCGTTGGGGTTGATCACCGGCGTCTGCGGGCGCAAGGCTATCGTCGCCACGACGGTCGCCGTCGAAAGTGTCGTGCTCAAGCACCTGGCGCACCAACTGCACACGCTGCGTGACATTGATCCGCTGGCCGTGGCCGCCATTGCCTCGATTGTCGACGAGGAACAGCACCACCACGACCACTCGGCCGCGCAGATTGATGCGCAGGACCCATGGTTCCGTGCGCTGGCGCCGGTGGTCACGGCATGGACCGAAGCGGTGATCTGGATGGGCATGCGTTCCTGACAAACAGGCATAATTGCCGTTATCACCCGCTGTGGAGTCCACCATGAAGTACGCCTTGTTCATCCTCGCCCTGATCCTCAACAGCGGCTCGGCCCTTGCCGCAGGCGATGCCGAGGCGGGTGGCAAGCTCTTCAGCAAGACCTGCGGCGGCTGCCACAGCATAGGCGAAGGTGCGCGCGGTGGCTTCGGGCCGGAACTCAACGGCATCATCGGCCGACCCGCCGGCACCACCACCGATTACCAGTACTCCGACGCGATGAAGAACTCCGGCGTGGTCTGGACCCGCGACAAGCTCGCCGCCTACATCGAGGCACCGAAGAAGGTGGTGAGTGGCACGCGGATGATCTTCTGGGGCATCAGCGACCCGGAAAAAATCGAAAACATCCTCGCCTACCTGGAAACCTTCCAGGATAAATAGTCACTCCCGCACATTCCGGAACAGCATCAACCGCGCGCTCTCATGCAGCCCCTGCGTGAGCGTCCGCAGGCGTTGAAACTCCTGGGGATGCTGCGCGGCGACGTCCTCGCGCGGAGTGGGTGAGGCCAGGTCATGCAGGGTCGGTGAGCTGCCGTCATGCTGCATCTGCAGTAAAAAGTCCTTGGTCACGCCGCCGATGATCGGGAACGTGCCCTCCTGCAAGACCAGCGGCACCACGCGCTCGCCTTCCGGCGCCGGTTGCTGGATGTCCCGGCCCATGGCGCCGTTGCGAAAGGGTATGCCCGCCATGCCGGCCACCGTCGGCAGCAGGTCCGCCAGGCCCACCGCCTCTTCTATGACGCGCGGTTGCAGGCCGGGGGCGTGGATCAGCAGCGGCACGTTGTTGCTTTCCAGGCCCAGTTGTTCGAAGGCCGGGGCCATGTGTGGGATCTGGCTGATGCGCGTGTTGTGGTCGCCGAAGAACACGAAAATGCTGTTGTCGTACCAACCACCGGCCTTGGCGATTTCCATCAAGCGGCCGATGTTGTAGTCCAGCAGGCGCACCGCATTGTATTGCTCGACGCTGCGCGAACCGGCGGCCTGCACCTGTTCCAGGGTCACGTCCTTGACCTGGAAACCGTCGTTGAGGCGGGGAATGGTGAACGGCCGATGGTTGCCGGAGGTTTGCACGTAGGCAAAGAACGGCTGGTCCTTGGGCACGCTGCGCAACAGCTGGTCGCCTTCCTTGAACAGGTCCAGGTCGGAGATGCCCCACACGTCCACCCGCGGCGAACGCCAGTGGCTTTCGTCATAGAGTTGCACGCCGTCGATGCTCTGGCGGATCAGCGCGTTGATATTCGCCCAACCGGCGTTGCCGCCGATCAGGTAGAACTTCTGGTAGCCCTGGAACGCGTTGATCACAGTGTGTTGGCGCGTGATCAGCGGGTTGCGGGTGGCCGTTTCCTGGCGGGTCACATCCGGCACGCCGGTGATGCTCGCCCACACGGTCTTGGCGGTGCCGGTGACGGGCACATAGAAGTGCTTGAAGAACCAGCTTTGCGTGGCCAACTGGTCCAGGTTCGGCGTCGGGTTGAGCGGGTTGCCGTAGGCTCCTACGGCGCTGGTGCCGAGGGATTCGAGCATCACGAAGATCACGTTCGGCGCGCGCTCGCCGGCCAGTCGATACGGCTGCACGGGTTGCTCGCGGATGAAGTTCAGTTGCTGCGCATCCGGCTGGTCAACACCAAGGTACGCGGCGACTTGCGGGTAATGTTCGCGCACCTGGGCTTCATCGAACTGTGACTGGCCGACCTTGAGCGTGTCATACAAAAACAGCACCGGGTTCAGGCCCACGGCGGCCACCTGGCTGTTGCCGGAAAAGAATGCATCGCTCCAGCGCAACGGCACCGGGTTCTCCAGGTTGAGGTTGGCGACGCGGCCGAGCAGGGCCAGCAGCACGGCGACCAGGCCGATCATCGAGACCGAGGCCAGCGCCCATTTGCGCGTGGGCGTGGGCTGGCGATCCAGGGTCAGCCGCTCCAGGCAGATCAACGCCCACACCCACAGTGCTACCGCCGCCAGCCAGCAGGCGGTTATCCACAGCACCGGGTAGGTTTCCCACACCATCTGTTGTGAAATCTGCGCGTCTTGCAGGTAACGCAACACCGTCGCGTTGATGCGCACGCCCAGGTAGGCGTAGTGGCCGAAGTCGATGATGTACACCAGGCCGACCCCAGCCAGCGCGATCACCAGGTAACCCCGCGCGAGCCAGCGCAGGGCCGGCAGGGTGGTGAGGTTCCAGCGCGGCAGCCAGGCCAGCACCGCCAGCGGCAGCAGCAACAGCACCGCCAGGCGCAGGTCGAACCGCAGGCCGATGCCAACGGTTTCCAGCAACGCCGGGGTGTCCAGGGCAAGGCCGGAAAACGCCAGCACGAATATCAGCCGCAAGGCGGCCAGCAACGCAAATACCAACCCAATCGCACCCACGCCGTAGCGCAGGCGGCGTGATTGCAACGCACCCATTAGTTTCCCCCTTCTCAACAACACCACAGATCAAATGTGGGAGTGGGCGTGCTCGCGAACGCGGTGGTTCAGTGCCAGAGATGCTGCCTGACACTGCGCATTCGCGAGTACGCCCGCTCCCACAGGTTGAGTTGCATTAATCCAGCCACGACGCAGTAG
>NZ_JASCPP010000126.1:0-16934 GCF_029959745.1 Pseudomonas sp. PS01298
GCGGTGGGTCAGTCAGTGCAGGGGTGACTGATAGACCGCTTTCGCGAGCAAGCCCGCTCCCACATTTTTGAACCGTGGCCACTGGTGCCCCGCGATGCTTCACGGATCTGGACGCCAACCGCGTCTAGGCCAATGACGGCCATGAGCTGCGAGTCCTTCACGGGCGGCGAAGTTCTATCCCGCTTGCGCTAACCCCTGTGTGAGCGGGCTTGCCCGCGAAGGCGCTGGGTCAGTCAAATCACTAGTGAATGACACGCCGCTTTCGCGAGCAAGCCCGCTCCCACAGGGTTTTGTGGTGTGGCTGAGTCCGGCTTACTTGGGGTACAGCGGCGGCAGGCTGGTGGTATCGGTCGCAGGATCGAGTTCACGCTCGGCCATCGGGATGGCCTTGATCGCGCGCCACAGGTCTTCGCCCAGCCAGTACTGGCCGCTCTCGCTGTACAGCGCGCCATTCAGGCCATCCAGCGCATCCGATAACGGCACAAAGCGCGCGGCCATGTCCGCCAGGGTTTCCGGCTGCTGGCGCGCCCAGGCGTCCAGCGCCTGGCGCGTGGCTTGCGGGTCGTTGGCCTGGGTGGCGCGCTTGAGGTCGTCGAGCAGGGAGCGCGGGCTCGGGCCGGTTTGCGCCGCGCGCAGCACCGCCGGCTGCCAGCGTGCACGCCACCACAGGCCGAAGCCCAGCAAGGTGGTGCAGGCCAGGATCAGCGTACTCAGTTGCCACAGCCACAGGCGGCTGTCGTCCGGAGCGGTGATGATCGTCGGCGTGGCAGGGGTGTCCACCACCAGGCTCGGGTTGTTCGCCACTTGCAGGGTGCGCGCCGGCAGGCTGGTGCGTTCCAGATGGTCCTCGTGGGTGTTCCACCACACCACGTCGACGGCGGGCAACTCCAGGGCGCCGACGCGATTGGGCACCAAGGCTTCACGGTCTTCACGGCTACCGATCAGGCCGCGGTCGTTGGTCTGGTTGCCAAGCACCGGCTGGTCCGGGTAACGCCGCAGGCCGTTGATGTCGGTGCTCGGCAGTGCCGGCAGTTGCGCACTGGACAAACCCTCGGCCTTGACCGTGAGGCTGCGGGTCAGCGAGTCACCGACCTGCACGTGTTCGGGCTCGGGGTTCCAGCTTTCGCTCAGGGTCAGGCTGCGTGCCGGCAGCCAGGCGGCGTCGGCGGGGTAGAGCTCCGGCTTGGGTTTGACCGTCAGCGACAGGGGCGTCGAACTCACGTGGATCAGCTTGCCGGGCTTGGTGCCCTGCAAGGTGTTTTCCTGTGGCGGACGCGATTCCACCAGGGTCGCGCTGAAGGTCTGGGCAGGAACCTCCAGGGCGCCGCTGTGCTGCGGGTAGATCGCGTAGCGGGTTTCGATCACGCCATGGCGAATGCTGTTGATGACTTTCTCGTAGGTGCGCGACTCGCCCAACTGCTCGACCCGCGCATCCGGGATCTGCAACGGCGTGAGGCTGCTGTCGTCATACAGCGACACCGAGTGGTACACGCGCACGGTCAAGAGTGCCTGGGCCTGCACGTACACGCTGGTCTGGTCGAGATTGGCCTCGACGAACACCGGCGCCAGTTCCGCGCTGCTGTCCTGGCTGGTGGTTTCGACCACTTGCAGGCTGATCGGCTGGGTCTTGTACTCGCCCACTTGCAGGGGCGGGATCACCACGGTGCCGTTTTGCTTGGGCAGCAGGGTGATGATCCAGCGCGTGGTGGCGTGGTTGTCGCCGCCCAGGGTGGTGAGCTGGTTGAGTTGGCGCGTGCCGCTGACTTCGAACTGCTCGTCCAGCGGCGACAGGTCGGGTTTGCCGAACTGGGTGACGTCGCTGGATTCCACCGTCAGCTCTACCGTCTCGCCGGAATTGAGGCGGCTGCGGTCGACACTGGCGACCAGGCTCGCCGCCTGGGCGTGGCCTGCCGACAGCGCGAGCAAAAGCAGTAGGGTCGTGCGGCGGCTCATCGAGTCTTGTCCTGATGTTGTTGCTGTTCGTACCAGAATTTACGCCGCAGCAGCTCGCCGGGGTTGTCCGGAATCTCCCGCAGCCACTGCTCCAGCGCCTGGCGATGTTCACCGTCGAGGCTGGCGTCGGCAGGGCGCAGCGGCGGGGTGGTGGTCTGCTCGTCCCCGAGTTCGCTGCCCGGTACTTCGTTACCGCCGGGTTGTGGCGTGGCGCCGGCCTTGGTATCACCGGTGCCGGCTTCGCCCTGTCCCTGGGACGACTGCTCGCCACCCGTGGCACTTTGCCCGCTGGCGCCTGGTTGCGCAGTTTGGCCGGGTTGCGTGGTTTCGTCATCCTGGTTTTTTGCAGGTTTTTGCGGCTCGGGGTTTGCCTGTTCCTGCATCAGGGTTTCCACCAGGGCCTTGTTTTTCAGGGCCGGCTGCAGGTCGGGCTGGGCTTCCAGGGCCTGTTCGTAGGCATCGATCGCCGCCTCCAGCTCGCCCGACTTGGCCAGGGCGTTGCCGCGATTGTAGTGGGCGTAGGCGTCATTGCTCTGGGCGAAACGCTTGATGGCCTCGGCATAGTTGCCGGCTTCGTACAGCGCGACGCCTTGCCATTGCGGGTCTTCGAAGTGCTCCGCGGCTTCGGCGGGGCGTTTTTTCTTCAGCAGGTATTGGCCTTGCTGGTCGGGGCGCAGCCACAGGTCCTGCAGGCCGAAGGCATAGCTGGGTTGCGGTGCGCCCAATAGCAGCAGCGGCAGGCAGAACAGCCAGCCACGCCGCCCGGCGCAGGCCGCGAGCAGCAACAGCGGGAGCAGCAGCCAATAACCCTGGTCGGCCCAGGTGTCGAGGTGCAGCAGTTGGCCGTCGTTGCGCAGGGTCTGCGGCGGGTCCAGCACGCCGAGCTGGCGCAGGTCTTTGTCGTCTAGGCGCGCGGCGCGGTAACGGCCGCCCATTTCGCTGGCGAAGGCCTTGAGCGTCGGGCTGTCGAGGCGCGGCACCAGGATCGCGCCCTGTTCATCCTTGAGGAATTCGCCGCTTTCCTGAGTCACCGGCGTGCCTTCGCGGCTGCCGATGCCGAGGATCGACAAACTCGGCGCCTGGCCGCTTTGCAGCAACAGGCGGATGCCTTGGCGTTCCTGTTTGGACAAGGAAGAACCGATCAGCAACAGCCGGCCCTGGCCCAGGCCACCTTGCTTGAGCAGGCCCAGGGCTTTTTCCACCGCGAGGTCAGCGCGGTGGCCGACTTCGGGCATCAGCGAGGGGCGCAGCGCATCGAGCAGGTTGCGGCTGGTGGCCAGGTCGTCGGACAGCGGCACCAGCGTGTGGGCACTGCCGGCGTACACGACGATGGCGGTTTGCGCATCCGTGCGCGCCTGCAACAGGTCATACAGCTTGCGCCGCGCCTGTTCCAGGCGGTTTGGCGGACTGTCGGTGGCGAGCATCTCCGGGGTCAGTTCCAGCAGCACCACCAAGGGATCAGAAGGTTTCTGGCTGGACTGTTCGACCCGCTGCCAGCTGGGGCCAAGCAATGCCAGCACGGCCAGCAGCCAGGCGATGCCGAGCACCACCCACGGCGATTTGCTTTCGCGGCCATTGCCGCCGCTGAGCAGCACCGCATGAAAGGCCGGCGGCAGGATCATCTGCCAGCGCCCGGCGCGTTTTTGCCGGTGCCACAGTTGCCACAGCAGCCAGCCGAGCAGGGGCAGCAGCAACAGCCACCAGGGACGGAACCAGTGCGGCCACAGGTCGATCATCGACGCCTCCGCAGACGCAGGCGTTTGAGGCGCTGGCGCCATTCGGGATGCTGCTGCAGGAAACGCCCACGGGTCGACAATTTGTGCAACAACCGTTGCAGCGCGTTGTTCGGCCAGCGTTCCTGGATCACCAGCAGCATGCTCAATACCAGTGCCAGGGCCAGCGGCGCGCTGTACAGCGCGAGTGCCGGGCGGGCCTGGGTCGGTTGCTGTTCGACCGGTTCGAGTTTGTCGAGGGTGTCCTTGATCGCTTGCAGCTCTTCGCCGTCGCGGGCGCGGAAGTATTGCCCGCCGGTGGCCTCGGCAATCGCCTTGAGCGCGGGCTCATCGAGGTCCAGGCTCGGGTTGACGCCGAGGATGCCCAGCGAGCCGGTTTGCTCAGGGTCGGCGCCGATGCCGATCGGGTAGATCTTCACGCCTTCTTCAGCGGCCAGGCGCGCGGCGGTGAGCGGGTCGATCTGCCCGGCGTTGTTGGCGCCGTCGGTGACCAGGATCAGCACGCGGCTTTGCGCCGGGCGCTGGCGCAGGCGTTTCAAGGCCAGGCCGATGGCGTCGCCGATCGCGGTGTTCTTGCCGGCGATGCCGATGCGCGCCTCGTCCAGCCAGGTGCGTACGGTGTGGCGGTCAAAGGTCAGCGGCGCCTGCAGGTAGGCCTGGCTGCCGAACAGGATCAGGCCGACGCGATCACCTTCGCGCTCTTCGAGGAAGTCGCCGAGCAGATGCTTGACCAGGCTCAGGCGGCTGACGTCATCGTCCTGCCAGTGCATGTCGGGAAAATCCATCGAGCCGGACACGTCCACCGCCACCAGCAGGTCGCGGCCACTGGCGGCGATTGGCAACGGCTCGCCGAGCCATTCCGGGCGCGCGGCGGCGGTCAACAGCAGCAGCCACAGGACCACGAACGGTGCCTGTTGGCGCCAGCCCGGCAGATTGACACGGGCACGGCGCCGGGCCAGGCCTTCGAGGTCGCTGAGGTAGCTGACCTTGAGGGCCGGCTCGCCGCTGTCGGCCACCGGCAACACCAGGCGCATCAGCCACGGCAAGGGCAACAGGATGAAGATCCACGGCCAGGCGAACTCAAACATGTTTGCGAATCCAGGTGTCGACAGCCTGGGTGAGGCCGGCGATGGCCTTGTCGTCGAGTTTGCATTCGGGTTTGTAGGCGCCTTCGACCAGCACCATCCAGCGCGTAAGGCCGGCGGCGGGGCAGCGGTTGTCGAGGAATGCCAGCCATTTGCGGCCGTTGAGGGTGTGGCTTTGGCTGTAGGGGTAGTCGTTGCGGCACAGGCGCTTGAGCAGGCCGTTGAGTTGTTGCAGCCAGGCACCGGCAGGGGCGCCGTCGTAGGGCTTGGGCATCAGCGCCAGCTCCGCCAGGGCGGCGATGCGCAACGGGTCCAGCGGTTGTTCGGCGCGCGCCACGGGACGCCGCGCAGGCAGGAAACGCCGCAGCGACCACAGGCCCCAAGCGAGCAACGGGATGATCACCAGCAACAACCACCAACCCGGCGCAGGCGGCCAGAAGCCGATGCTCGGCGGCGCGATCAGCGGTTGCAGCTGGTCGAGGCTGCTCATTGCTTTTTAACCGGGCGTTGAGGGTTGAGGTACTCGCGCAGTTGCTCGACCATTTCGCTCTGGGTGCTCAGGGGCATCAGCAGGATGCGCAGTTTTTGCGCGAGCAGTTCCCAGCGGGCGATGCGCGCTTCGGCCTGGGCCTTGTAGGCCTGGCGCAGGTCGAAGTTCAGCGTGTCCAGCTCCAGCTGCGCGCCGCGTTCGGCAAAGCGCAGCAGCCCGGCGGCGGGCAGGGCGTGGTCGAGCGGGTCGGAAATCGGCAACAGCAGCAGGTCGCAATGGCGTGACAACAGGCTCAGTTGTTGTTCGGCGCCTTCGGTCAGCGCGCGCTCGTCGCAAATCACGATAACCAGGCTGCCCGGGCGCAGCACTTCGCGGCCCCGACGCAGGGCCATGCCCAGGGCGTCGGCTTCCGGGCGGCTTTCGGTGTTGAGGCTCTGGTTGACGCGCACCAGGCGGTTGAGCAGTTGCAGCAGGCTTTGCTTGCTGCGTCGCGGCTTGATTTCGTAGTGCTCGCTGTCGCCGAACACCAGCCCGCCCACGCGGTCGTTATGCCCCAGCGCGGCCCAGCCGATCAGGCTGGCGGCCTGGGCGGCGAGCACCGACTTGAACATCTGCCCCGAGCCGAAAAACAGCCGGCAACTTTGCTCGACCATGATGAAAATCGGCCGTTCGCGTTCTTCGTGAAACAGTTTGGTGTGGGGCTCCTGGGTGCGTGCGGTGACGCGCCAGTCGATGGTGCGCACATCGTCGCCGGCCTGGTACACGCGCACCTGGTCGAAGTCGACACCGCGACCGCGCAATTTGGAGTGATGCAAGCCGATCAGCGGGCTGCGCTGGCTGGGGGTGGAAAACAGCTGCACTTCGCGCACGCGGTGGCGCATCTCAATCAATTCGCTGAGTGTGACGCGGATTCCATCGCTTGCGTTCATGGGGTTCAAGCGACGGCAACGACGTCGAGAATGCGTTGCACCACGCGGTCCTGGTCAATGCCGGCCGCTTCGGCCTCGAACGACAGAATGATGCGGTGGCGCAGCACGTCGAACAGCACCGCCTGGATATCCTCCGGGCTGACAAAGTCGCGCCCGGCCAGCCAGGCATGGGCGCGTGCGCAGCGGTCGAGGGCGATGGAACCACGCGGGCTGGCGCCGTAGGCGATCCACTCGGCCATCTCCGGGTCGAACTTGGCCGGGGTGCGCGTGGCCATGACCAGTTGCACCAGGTATTCCTCCACGGCATCGGCCATGTACAGGCCGAGGATTTCCTTGCGCGCGGCGAAGATCGCCTGCTGGCTGACGCGGCGCTCGGGCTTGGTCTCGCCGTTGAGCGCCTCACCGCGCGCCTGTTGCAGGATGCGCCGCTCGACGGCGGCGTCGGGGAAGCCGATCTTGACGTGCATCAGGAAGCGGTCGAGCTGGGCTTCGGGCAACGGGTAGGTGCCTTCCTGCTCGATAGGGTTTTGCGTGGCCATCACCAGAAACAGCGGCGACAGCTCGTAGGTGCTGCGCCCAACGCTGACCTGGCGCTCGGCCATGGCCTCCAGCAACGCCGACTGCACCTTGGCCGGCGCACGGTTGATTTCGTCGGCCAGCACCAGGTTGTGGAAGATCGGGCCTTGCTGGAACACGAAGCTGCCGGTTTCCGGGCGATAGATCTCGGTGCCGGTGATGTCGGCGGGCAACAGGTCGGGGGTGAACTGGATACGATGGAACTGCGCTTCGATGCCTTCGGCCAGCTCTTTGATCGCCTTGGTCTTGGCCAGGCCCGGTGCGCCTTCGACCAGCATATGGCCGTCGGCGAGCAGGGCGATCAGCAGGCGATCGATGAGTTTTTCCTGACCGAGAATCTGCGTAGAAAGAAAGGTTCGCAGCGCGAGCAGCGCTTCACGATGTTCCATCGATGACGGTTCCTGGAGAGATGAGCCTGTACGTCTTGCAACAAACGACAGCCTGGGGCGCCTACTTTAATGCATGGCAGGGGGCGGCGACTAACGGCGTGACGAGTATTTTTGGGAAAACTTGTAGGAATTTTGTGTGGGCGCGCAAATTGCTTCCTTGTGCCGTGGCAATAGGGCTTATCTGGCAATAGGGTCTCTTGTGGTAATAGGGCTTTTTTGTGGTGAGCGGGCTTGCCCCGCGTTGGGCTGCGGAGCGGCCCTGAAACCAGAGAACGCGGTCCCCCTGGATGAACGCGGCGATCTTGATGGGGCTGCTGCGCAGCCCAACGCGGGGCAAGCCCGCTCACCACAAAGAGCCCCATTGCCACAACAAGCCCGCTCACCACAAGGGTGTTGGGCCGCTGCACATTCAGCACTTCGTAAGGTTATTACTCAGTGCCTCGGCACTTGCGGCCCAAGCGAGCTTACATTGGCGAGCATGCTTCCTGTGGCAATAGGCTCTTTGTGGCAATAGCTTCTTGTGGCAATAGAGCTTCCTCTGGCAATAGGGCTTATTGTGGCAATAGGGCTCTTTGTGGTGAGCGGGCTTGCCCCGCGTTGGGCTGCGGAGCGGCCCTAAAACCAGAGAACGCGGTCCCCCTGGGGGAATGCGGTGATCTTGATGGGGCTGCTGCGCAGCCCAACGCGGGGCAAGCCCGCTCGCCACAACAAGCCCGCCACCACAACAAGCGCGCTCACCACAAGGGTATTGGGCCGCTGCACCTTCAGCACTTCGCCAGGTTATTACTCAGTGCCTCGGCACTTGCGGCCCAAGCGAGCTTCCGTTGGCGAGCATGCTTCCTGTGGCAATAGGCTCTTTGCGGCAATGGCTTATTGTGGTAATAGGGCTCTTTGTGGTGAGCGGGCTTGCCCCGCGTTGGGCTGCGGAGCGGCCCTAAAACCAGAGAACGCGGTCCCCCTGGATGAACGCGGCGATCTTGATGGGGCTGCTGCGCAGCCCAACGCGGGGCAAGCCCGCTCACCACAACAGGCCCGTTCACCACACAACAAACCCGCTCACCACACAACAAGCGCGCTCATCACACAAGCCAGCTTGCCCGGCCACTACGTCCGGATAAACGTACCCGTGCCTTTGAGGATGTTCTGCAAGGTCGCTTCAACTTCGGCCAGGTCCGAGGCAGCAGTGCCATGGCTGATCTGCAGTTGATCCTTGCCACCCAGTGCATCGGCGTCGCCGGCAGCGAGTTCGACCAGCAATGCCGTGTCACTCAGGGTGACTTTCAGGCCATCCAGGGTCGACGGCTCGTAGTCCCAGGTCAGCTCCACTTCGTCTTCGTCGGGGTAACGGGTGAGCATGAACATCTCGCCGTTTTTGCCGTGGCAGCAGAGCATGGCCATGTTGTCTTCTTCTTCGTCGCACGGAGTGGCCATCAGGGCGTCGGTCTTGATTTGCAGCATGGGGAATCCTGTCTGGGGTAGGGCATTGCGCGGGCAATTGTGCCATTGCGGCGAATTTTGTGCTGCATCCCGTGTCAGACTCAGTGCATGACCTGACGGGCTGAATCAGTCATTTCCGGTACTCGCGGGCGGGGAAAACACCTGTTTTTCCGCGAAAAAATCCGGGTTGCCCAAGTCGCAACCACTGGCCTGCTTACCGATGACCGAATATGTCGCAGCGTCGCAAGCAGCTGTCTTCCTACAGTCGTTAAGCTGCGCAACGGATGTGCATGTGCCAGGCGCCTGACCTGCCCGTCGTACCGTCACCTGGCGAGGTGCGCATCTTATGGAAGTTGTATGTGACCTCATTGTCTTGTCCAGCTTCACCCACCTGTCACCCTGATTCGTTTAAGGTACTTATCCACTTGTATCGACGAACAGAGCTGACGGTCTCCCCGCAAGGGGATAACACGCGACGCTTCCATCAATAACAAGCCCAAGCGGAGTACCACAGATGGCGTTCTTCACCGCAGCCAGCAAGGCCGACTTCCAGCATCAACTGCAAGCGGCACTGGCGCAGCACATCAGTGAACAGGCACTGCCACAAGTGGCGCTGTTCGCTGAACAATTCTTCGGCATCATTTCCCTGGACGAACTGACCCAGCGTCGCCTTTCCGACCTGGCCGGTTGCACCCTGTCTGCCTGGCGCCTGCTTGAGCGCTTTGATCACACCCAACCGCAAGTGCGGGTCTACAACCCCGATTACGAACGTCATGGCTGGCAGTCGACCCACACCGCGGTCGAAGTGCTGCACCATGACCTGCCGTTCCTGGTCGACTCGGTGCGTACCGAGCTGAACCGCCGCGGCTACAGCATCCACACCCTGCAGACCACCGTGCTCAGCGTACGCCGTGGCAGCAAGGGCGAGCTGCTGGAAATCCTGCCCAAGGGCACCCAGGGCGAAGGCATCCAGCAAGAATCGCTGATGTACCTGGAAATCGACCGCTGCGCCAACGCCGCCGAACTGAACGTGCTGAGCAAAGAGCTTGAGCAGGTACTCGGCGAAGTGCGTGTGGCCGTGGCCGATTTCGAACCGATGAAAGCCAAGGTTCAGGACCTGCTGGCCGGTATCGACGCCAGCCAGTTCGTGATCGATGGCGAAGAAAAAGCCGAGATCAAGAACTTCCTGGAATGGCTGGTGGGCAACCACTTCACCTTCCTCGGCTATGAAGAATTCGTGGTACGTGACGAGGCGGACGGCGGTCATATCGAATATGACGCCAATTCCTTCCTCGGTCTGACCAAGCTGCTGCGCGCCGGCCTCACCGCCGATGACCTGCGCATCGAAGACTATGCCGTTGCCTACCTGCGTGAACCGACCGTGCTGTCGTTCGCCAAGGCCGCGCACCCAAGCCGCGTGCACCGCCCGGCCTACCCGGACTACGTGTCGATCCGCGAGATCGATGCCGACGGCAAGGTCATCAAGGAACACCGCTTCATGGGCCTGTACACCTCCTCGGTGTACGGCGAAAGCGTGCGGGTCATCCCGTATATTCGTCGCAAGGTCGCGGAAATCGAACGCCGCTCGGGCTTCCAGCCCAAGGCGCATTTGGGCAAGGAACTCGCCCAGGTGGTCGAAGTACTGCCGCGTGACGACCTGTTCCAGACCCCGGTCGACGAGCTGTTCAGCACCGTTATGTCGATCGTGCAGATCCAGGAACGCAACAAGATCCGCGTATTCCTGCGCAAAGACCCGTACGGTCGTTTCTGCTACTGCCTGGCCTACGTGCCGCGCGACATCTATTCCACCGAAGTGCGCCAGAAAATCCAGCAAGTGCTGATGGATCGCCTGAAGGCTTCGGATTGCGAGTTCTGGACCTTCTTCTCCGAGTCCGTGCTGGCGCGCGTGCAGCTGATTCTGCGGGTCGACCCGAAGAACCGCCTGGACATCGACCCGCTGCAACTGGAAAAAGAAGTGGTACAGGCCTGCCGCAGCTGGCAGGACGACTACTCCAGCCTGGTCGTCGAAAGCTTCGGCGAAGCCCAGGGCACCAACGTGCTGGCCGACTTCCCGAAAGGCTTCCCAGCCGGTTACCGCGAGCGTTTTGCTGCGCATTCGGCCGTGGTCGACATGCAGCACCTCAACAGCCTCACCGAAGCCAACCCGCTGGTGATGAGCTTCTACCAGCCGTTGGGCCAGGTCTCCGGCCAGCGCGAGCTGCATTGCAAGCTCTACCACGCCGATACCCCGCTGGCACTCTCCGACGTGCTGCCGATCCTGGAAAACCTCGGCCTGCGCGTGCTGGGTGAATTCCCGTACCGCCTGCGTCACGCCAATGGCCGTGAGTTCTGGATCCATGACTTTGCGTTCATCGCCGCCGAAGGCGTGAACCTGGATATCCAGCAACTCAACGACACGCTGCAGGACGCGTTCGTGCACATCGTGCATGGCGACGCCGAGAACGATGCGTTCAACCGCCTGGTACTCACCGCCGGCCTGCCGTGGCGCGACGTGGCGCTGCTGCGTGCCTACGCGCGTTACCTAAAGCAGATCCGCCTGGGCTTCGACCTCGGCTACATCGCCAGCACCCTGAACAACCACACCGACATCGCCCGCGAGTTGACCCGGTTGTTCAAGACCCGTTTCTACCTGGCGCGCAAGCTCACCGCCGACGACCTGGAAGACAAGCAGCAACGCCTGGAGCAAGCGATCCTCACCGCGCTGGACGACGTCCAGGTGCTCAACGAAGACCGCATCCTGCGTCGCTACCTGGACCTGATCAAGGCCACCCTGCGTACCAACTTCTACCAGACCGACGCCAACGGCCAGAACAAGTCGTACTTCAGCTTCAAGTTCGACCCGCGTGCGATTCCTGAGCTGCCCAAGCCGGTGCCGAAGTTCGAGATCTTCGTCTACTCGCCGCGTGTCGAAGGCGTGCACCTGCGCTTTGGCAACGTTGCGCGCGGCGGCCTGCGCTGGTCCGACCGTGAGGAAGACTTCCGTACCGAAGTGCTCGGCCTGGTAAAAGCCCAGCAAGTGAAGAACTCGGTGATCGTGCCGGTGGGTGCGAAGGGCGGTTTCCTGCCGCGTCGCCTGCCACTGGGCGGCAGCCGCGACGAGATCGCGGCCGAGGGTATCGCCTGCTACCGCATCTTCATTTCCGGCCTGCTGGACATCACCGACAACCTGAAAGACGGCGCCCTGGTGCCACCGGCCAACGTCGTGCGCCATGACGACGATGACCCGTACCTGGTAGTGGCGGCGGACAAAGGCACCGCGACCTTCTCCGACATCGCCAACGGCATCGCCATCGACTACGGCTTCTGGCTGGGCGATGCATTCGCCTCCGGTGGTTCCGCCGGTTACGACCACAAGAAAATGGGCATCACCGCCAAGGGCGCGTGGGTCGGCGTGCAGCGTCACTTCCGTGAGCGCGGCATCAATGTGCAGGAAGACAGCATCACCGTGGTCGGCGTCGGCGACATGGCCGGTGACGTGTTCGGTAACGGCCTGTTGATGTCCGACAAGCTGCAACTGGTCGCGGCCTTCAACCACTTGCACATCTTCATCGATCCAAACCCGAACCCGGCGACCAGCTTCGTCGAGCGCCAGCGCATGTTCGAACTGCCGCGTTCGGCATGGACCGACTACGACACCAGCATCATGTCCGAAGGCGGCGGGATCTTCTCGCGCAGTGCGAAGAGCATTGCCATCTCGCCACAGATGAAAGAGCGCTTCGACATTTCGGCCGACAAACTGACCCCGACCGAACTGCTGAACGCCTTGCTCAAGGCGCCGGTGGACCTGTTGTGGAACGGCGGTATCGGTACTTACGTCAAGGCCAGCACCGAAAGCCATGCCGACGTCGGCGACAAGGCCAACGACGCACTGCGTGTCAACGGCAACGAGCTGCGCTGCAAGGTGGTGGGCGAGGGCGGTAACCTCGGCATGACCCAATTGGGTCGTGTGGAATTCGGCCTCAATGGCGGCGGTTCCAACACCGACTTCATCGACAACGCCGGTGGCGTGGACTGCTCCGACCACGAAGTGAACATCAAGATCCTGCTCAACGAAGTGGTGCAGGCCGGTGACATGACCGACAAGCAGCGCAACCAGCTGCTGGCGAGCATGACCGACGAAGTCGGCCACCTGGTGTTGGGCAACAACTACAAGCAGACCCAGGCCCTGTCCCTGGCCGCCCGCAAGGCCTACGAGCGCGCAGCCGAGTACAAGCGCCTGATGAGCGACCTGGAAGGCCGTGGCAAGCTGGACCGCGCCATCGAGTACCTGCCGACCGAGGAGCAGCTCACCGAGCGCGCGTCCAACGGCAAGGGCCTGACGCGTCCAGAGCTGTCGGTATTGATCTCCTACAGCAAGATCGACCTCAAGGAGGCGCTGCTCAAGTCGCTGGTGCCGGACGACGAGTACCTGACCCGTGACATGGAGACTGCGTTCCCACCGAGCCTGGTCGCCAAGTTCTCCGAGGCCATGCGTCGTCACCGCCTGAAGCGCGAGATCGTCAGCACCCAGATCGCCAACGACCTGGTCAACCACATGGGCATCACCTTCGTGCAGCGCCTCAAGGAGTCGACCGGCATGAGCCCGGCGAACGTGGCTGGCGCCTATGTGATCGTGCGTGACATCTTCCATCTCCCGCACTGGTTCCGTCAGATCGAAGCCCTGGACCACCAGGTCTCTGCCGACGTGCAACTGGAGCTGATGGACGAGCTGATGCGCCTGGGCCGCCGTGCTACACGCTGGTTCCTGCGCAGCCGTCGCAACGAGCAGGATGCCGGGCGTGATACCGCGCACTTCGGTCCACACCTGGCCGCGCTGGGCCTCAAGCTCGACGAACTGCTGGAAGGCCCGACCCGCGAAGGCTGGCAGACCCGCTACCAGGCCTACACCGAAGCCGGCGTGCCGGAGTTGTTGGCACGCATGGTGGCCGGCACGACGCACCTGTACACGCTGCTGCCGATCATCGAAGCCGCTGACGTGACCGGTCACGATGCCGCCGAAGTGGCGAAAGCCTACTTCGCCGTGGGCAGCGCCCTCGACTTGCCGTGGTACCTGCAGCAGATCAGCGATCTGCCAGTGGCCAACAACTGGCAGGCCCAGGCCCGCGAAGCGTTCCGCGACGACGTGGACTGGCAGCAACGCGCGATCACCATCGCGGTACTGCAAATGGCCGATGCGCCACAAGACATGGAAGCCCGCGTGGCCTTGTGGCTTGAGCAGCACCAGGACATGGCGGATCGCTGGCGCGCGATGATGGTGGAAATCCGTGCTGCGGTCGGCACGGACTACGCCATGTACGCGGTCGCCAACCGTGAACTGCTGGACCTGGCGTTGAGCGGTCAGTCGGTGCTGCAACCGGCTTGATCCAACCGCTGGACACAAAGCCCCGCATCGTAAGATGCGGGGCTTTTTTTATGGCGTGGCAGTCCCCAGGCACGGCTGGATAACTTTTTTCAGCCCGGTGTTATTGGCTGGCAGTACAAACGTTGCGGTCAGTGGCTTGCCCCCCTCCTGGGCCGGCACCAATGACAGTGTCAGGCTTTGACCCCGTGAGGCATCACTGGCCCAGTAGGCGAGCTCGTCGCGGGGCACGGAGCCGCGGAGTACAAAAATCGTGCTGACCTGGAAAACCCCGCCGTGGGTCCACACGCCATTGATCGAGTGATCGACGCTGGCGCGGGTTCCCGTCGTGATGCGCAGTGGTCCGTCTTTGGCGGCACCCTTGCCTTCAAAAGGCGCGACGTCGAAGCCCAGCGATTGCGGGGAGATCTCCAGTTCAATACCCGCCGATGGGTTCTGCGGGTGACAGCTGATCGCCAGGTTGGCCTTGACGCTATACCCGTCATAGGCACTGGCACCAAACGTGCGGGCCGTCAGCATCGGGCCGTCTGCGTAAGGTTGCTCAAGCAACCAGACGGGGTGTGCCGGGGTGATCACTTGCGTGGCGTCGTCACCGAGTTGGGCATGCGCATTGAGTGCTGGAATAAAAGCACTGGCGATCAGGGTACGGATAAGGGGGCGCATAGGGGCACTCATCGGCAAAGGAATGTTGATAATACGGCCACCCATTCTGCCGATTGCTCGCCGACAGGGCTGTCAGTCAATACGCAAAGAACCTGGCGTGGTTTAATCCACCGGGTACTCAACAACACTCAGCAAGCGAGGGTCTATGCGACTGTGTATTTTTTCCGGCTCAAGCCCAGGCCGGTTGCCGGTGTATGCCGAAATGGCCACTCAATTGGGTGAGGCGCTCGCCAAGGCCGGTATCGGTCTGGTCTACGGCGGCGCTTCGGTGGGTTTGATGGGCGCGGTGGCCGACGCGGCGCTGGCCAGTGGCGGTGAAGTGATTGGTGTCATGCCGGCGTTCCTGGCCGATAAGGAGCTGGCCCACACCGGCCTGGCAGACCTGCGGATCGTCGGTTCCATGCACGAGCGCAAGGCGCTGATGGCGGATCTGTCCGACGGCTTTATCGCATTGCCTGGCGGCATCGGCACGTTTGAAGAGTTGTTTGAGGTGTGGACGTGGGCGCAACTGGGCCAGCACGCCAAGCCTTGCGCACTGTTGAACATCAACGGGTTTTACGATGGCTTGGCCGCCTTCCTCGACAACGTGGTCAGCGAGGCGTTTTTGAAGCCGGTGCACCGCGACATGTTGATTGTCGAGCCGAACGTGGAGCGTTTACTGGCGGCAGTGCGCGACTATACGGCGCCTACCGTGGCCAAGTGGATCGAGCGCGAGCAAACCTGAGGCCGCAAGCGCCAGCCGGCGCTCGTCCGCGCGCCGCGTTCAGTTGAGTTGCAGCAGCTTGGTTTCCAGGTGATCCAGATGCTCGGTCATCAAGCGCACTGCCGTGTCCGTGTCGCGTTGCTCAATTGCATCAACAATCGCTACATGCTCCTGCCACGCGCAGTACGTGCAGGCCTGCGCTTCGTACTGGGCGATGATCAACGACGTCAACGGCACCAGGCTGTTGAGAAACTGCGCCAGCGGCGCATTGCCGGCCATCGCAGCCAATTGCAGGTGAAACTCGCCGGACAAACGAATCGCCGGCCCACGTTGATCACGCTCGATACAGTCGCGCTCGCGTGCAATCAGCTCGCGCAGCTGGCGGATCTGCCCAGGCGTTGCCTGGGCGCAGGCCAGTTGCACCACGGTGATTTCGGTCATGCGCCGGGCTTCGAGGATTTGCCGGGTCTGCTGGCCATCCGGTGCGGCAACCTGGGCGCGCTGGTTGGGGCGCAGGATGATCACTTGCTGGTGGGACAGCTTGGCCAGCACCCGGCGAATCACGCTGCGGCTCACGCCAAAGGTCTCGCCCAGGCCTTCTTCGGTAAAGCGGCTGGACGGGGCGATGCGTTGCTCGAGGATGGCATCGAACAGCCGTGGGTAGATGTCATCCACCGAGGGCTTCTTGCCGGCCACCAGGCGCAGGGTGGGCAGGACGGGGTCGCGTTGCAAGGCGTGGGCGTTCATGGCCGGTCTCCAAAAAATCAACTGCCCAGGTGGTCGTCCGGGATGTTCAGGCGAATGCCCATGCGCAGGCCTTCCTGCAGGATATGCCGGCGCATTTCGGCGCTGGCCAGGGCACTGTTCTTGTTGCGGATGGCGCGCACCACCGCCTCGTTTTCCTGCAGGCGTTCGGCCAGGTGTTCCGGCGAGTTGCGCAGCACCTGGGCGCTTTGCTTGAGCGCGTTGCTGGTTTGCTGCACCACGTTCTGGAAGATCGGGTTGGAGGTGAGGGCGAACAATTCCTCGTGGAAGCCGATGTAGGCGTTCATGCCCGCTTCGGCGTCACCGGCATCGAGGGCTTCGCGCATGTCCATCAGCGTCAGGCGCAGTTGCCCGACTTCCTTGCTGCTGATCGACTGCGCCACCAGGCCGACGATGAAGGGTTCGAGGGTGTAGCGCAGTTGCAGGATGTCTTCGAGGCTGGCGTCGGCCACGGCGTCACTGGACTGTGGATCGCTGACGCTGGTTTCCAGCACGACCACGCCTTTGCCGGGCATGGAACGCACCAGGCCGAGGGTTTCCAGCACGATCACGGCTTCACGCAGGCTCGGGCGGCTGATGCCCATCTGTTCGGCCAGTTCACGTTGGCCGGGGAGCATTTCGCCCCTGCGCCACTGGCCCCGCGCCAGGGCGGCGCGAAGTTTTTCGACGACGGAATTGACGACGGTTGAGGTGCTGATCACGTCTACCTCTCCTTTATGTTGCGAATACATTAGCGAGCATGGCGACTCTTGACTGTGGGAGCGGGCTTGCTCGCGAATGCGGTTATTCAGTCAATACATCTGTGGCTGACCCAGCGCTTTCGCGAGCACG
>NZ_JASCPP010000127.1:0-16536 GCF_029959745.1 Pseudomonas sp. PS01298
CCGCGCAGCAGCCCCAAAACCTGACACCTCGGACTGTCTGAAGAAACGAGGTGGCGATGACTGGGGCGGCTGCGCAGCCCAACGCGGGGCAAGCCCGCTCGCCACGGGGAGTTGCGTCAGACCGGGGGCTGTCCGCGTCGCGAACACTGGTTGACGACGATATACAGCAGCGGCCCCACCGACACGAACACCGCCGTCAGCAAAAAATACGGCAACACCGACGCCAGCGACCGCCCTCGCCCGCGGGCATCGTGGTACATCCACACACAGGCGAGTACTGCCATCAGGTACAGGTCAATCACCACCTGTGCGGTGTCCGGACGCGAGATCAATTCCAATCCAAACGCCATGAGCGACTGCTCGGCCATGAGCATCGTAGCCAGGGTATACAGCGAAAACCCGAGCAAGGCGGCCAGGGCGATAGAGGGTCTGAGCATGGTTTCTTCCTTGTAGTGATCGAGCCGTCACCCTAGTGATAAGGTGGGCGCCCTCGCAATGACCTCGGAGGTCATGAACACGCCATGGACACGCCTGTTACCGCCGGCGCCTACCTGCGCCAACTGCGTCGGCACGCCAAGCTGAGCCAGCTCGACCTGGCGCTGATCACCGGTGTTTCCCAGCGCCACCTCAGCTGCCTCGAAACCGGCCGCGCCAAGCCGAGCCCCGGCACCCTGCATAACCTGCTGACCGCGCTGGAAGTGCCGCTGGACGAATGCAACCGCGTATTCCTCGCCGCCGGCTTCGCGCCGCGCTACACCGCCACGCCACTCGCGGCGCCCGGCATGGCGGCGATTCGCGAGGCGGTCAGCCATGTGCTGCACGCCAACAACCCGGCCCCGGCGATCCTGCTGGGCAGCGAATGGCAGGTGCTGGCCGCCAACGCCAGCACCGCGGTGCTGTTCGAGTTGGTGGGCATCCCGCCGCAGGCCAGCGACGGCTTGAACCTGCTGGCCACCCTGCTGGAACCGTGCGGCCTCGGCGATCACCTGATCAATGCCGACGAAATCCGCACCCTGGCCTGGCAGCGCGCCAGCCGGGAGGCGCTGGGTAATCCGACGCTGGCGGCGTTGCTGGCCTCTCTGCCGGCGCCGGCCAGCACCGAGCGGTCCGAGGCGCTGCCGCCGTTGGTGCTCACCCGCGTGCGCTCGACCCGTGGCGAACTGAACTTCCTGTCGACCTTCACGACCTTCGGCATGCCCCAGGACATCACCCTCGCCTCGCTGCGCATCGAACATCTGATTCCCGCTGACGACGCCACCTGGCAGGTCATGCGCGGCGCCCATGCGGATTATGCGGCGCTGGTTTTGTGAAATATCTGTACGTAGACTGCCGCCATACCCCCACTTGAAGGCGGCGAAAAAAATCTGATGCAAGTTACCGAAGTCTCCATTGCCCAATTGCGCGCGGCGCTTGAAACCGGCCAGACCACGGCCGTTGAACTGGTCCAGGCGTACCTGGCGCGGATCGATGCCTATGACGGTGCGCAGACCGCTACCGCACTCAACGCCGTGGTGGTGCGCAACCCTCAGGCCCTGAAAGAGGCCGAGGCGTCCGATGCGCGCCGGGCCAAGGGCGAAACCTTGGGGCCATTGGACGGCATTCCCTACACCGCCAAGGACAGTTACCTGGTCAAGGGGCTGACGGCTGCGTCGGGCAGCCCGGCCTTTGCCAAGCTGGTCGCCCAGCGTGACGCCTTTACCATCGAGCGCCTGCGCGCCGGTGGCGCCATTTGCCTGGGCAAGACCAATATGCCGCCGATGGCCAATGGCGGCATGCAACGCGGTGTGTATGGCCGCGCAGAAAGCCCGTACAACGCCGACTACCTGACCGCGCCATTCGCCTCCGGCTCGTCCAACGGTGCCGGCACCGCGACCGCCGCGAGCTTCGCGGCCTTCGGCCTGGCGGAAGAGACCTGGTCGAGCGGACGTGGCCCGGCGTCCAACAATGGCCTGTGCGCCTACACGCCGTCGCGGGGGGTGATTTCGGTGCGCGGCAACTGGCCGCTGACGCCCACCATGGACGTGGTCGTGCCCTACGCGCGCACCATGGCCGACCTGCTGGAAGTGCTTGATGTGGTGGTGGCCGACGATCCGGACACGCGCGGCGACCTGTGGCGCCTGCAGCCCTGGGTGCCGATTCCGAGCGCCACTTCGGTGCGCCCGGCGTCTTACGCGCAACTGGCGGTGACGGCCGAATCCCTCGTGGGTAAACGCTTCGGCGTGCCGCGCATGTACATCAACGCCGACCCGGACGCCGGCACCAGCGAAAAACCCGGCATCGGCGGGCCGACCGGGCAAAAGATCAACACCCGCGCCAGCGTGATCGACCTGTGGCAGGCCGCGCGCCAGGCCCTCGAAGCTGCTGGCGCGGAAGTCATCGAGGTGGATTTCCCGCTGGTGTCCAACTGCGAAGGCGACCGCCCCGGCGCGCCGACCGTGTTTACCCGTGGCCTGGTGTCCAAGGAATTCCTGCACGATGAACTGTGGGAGCTTTCCGCGTGGGCCTTCGATGATTTCCTGCGCGCCAACAACGACCCGGCGCTGAACCGCCTGGCGGATGTCGACGGCCCGCAGATCTTCCCGCACGACCCCGGCACCCTGCCCAACCGTGAAGATGACCTGGCCGCCGGCATGGACGAATACGTGCGCATGGCCGAGCGTGGCATCACCCCCTGGAACGAAATCAGCACCGTCCCCGATGGCCTGCGCGGTCTTGAGCAGACCCGCCGGATCGACCTGGAAGACTGGATGGACACGCTGGGGCTCGACGCGGTGCTGTTCCCCACCGTGGCCGATGTCGGCCCGGCGGACGCCGACGTCAACGAAGCCAGCGCCGACATCGCCTGGAGCAACGGCGTGTGGGTGGCCAACGGCAACCTTGCGATTCGCCACCTCGGCGTGCCCACCGTCACCGTGCCGATGGGCGTGATGGCGGATATCGGCATGCCGGTCGGGCTGACGTTCGCCGGGCGCGCGTACGATGACTCGGCGTTGCTGCGCTTTGCAGCGGCCTATGAAGCGACGGGCAGCAAACGCCAGATTCCACCGCGCACCCCGCCATTGCCCTGCGCGTAAGCCGGTGGGAACGGAAAACGCTGGCTCGCCTGCGATGCCGGCCTGTACCCCACTGACTCGCCAGCAATACCGGTCCTGTAGGAGCTGGCAAGCCAGCTCCTACAGGCGGTGCTACACCATCGGCACGGCAATCAGCAGGATCGCCGTGCCGTGGGTCAACGTCGCGGCCAGCACGCCGTAACGCATGCGCACCAGTGCACAGGCCAGCCCCTCGATCAGGGTAAACAGCAACACTGGCCAGCCCAACTGGGTGACGCTCAAGGCCAGAAAGGCATGGCAGGCGGCAAACGCCACGCCGCTGAGCAAGGCCGCGCGCAACGGCGTGACCTGTTGTTCCAGGTAGCCCTGCAAGAACCCGCGAAACAACACTTCCTCAAGCGCATTGGCGCCATACGCCAGCACCAGCATGCCCGGCAGCCACGCCCAATAGCCGGGGATCGCCTGCACCTCAATCCCTTGATAGAGCCGCAACGGTACCCCGATCAGGCCGCCGACACCCAGCCCGACCACAAGCCCGATTGCACGCGGCCCCTTGACCCACACCACCCACCGCCATAGCTCGGGGGCGACATAGGCCAGCCCCCCGATCAGCACCAGCGACAGCCCACCCAAGGCGGCCAGCACCACCGCATTGTCGGTGAAGGCGATGCTTACCGCATCGCTCAATGCCCACAGGCCCAAGGGCGTCATGGCATCGCGCATCAGCACAAATGCCGCCAGCAGGATCAGGATGCGCATCGCCGCAAGCGATCTGGGCGTCAGCGCGAACCACAGGCCAAACAGCAACAGCCCCGGCGCCAGGTAGGCACCGTAATTGACCAGAACCGCGATGCCCTGGGTGATCATCGGTTCAGTCGTGGGCAACGGCGATCATGTCGATCTCCACCGCTGCCGACTTCGGCAACTGCATCACACCGACCGACGTGCGCGTATGCACCCCGGCGCTGCCCAGAATCTCGTGCAGCAAGTCGGAGGCGCCATTGGCGACTTCACTCTGCTGATCAAAGTCCTCGGCGCTGCGCACATACACGGTGATGCGAGGGATGGCCTTGACCCGGTCCAGTGAACCCACGGCTTGCTTGAGCAACCCCAGGCAACGCAAGGCGCTGATGCCGGCGGCGATTTGCGCCTGGGCCAGGGTGATGCTGTCGCCAACCTTGCCCGGCAGCACGATGGTGTCGCCTACACGTGGAATCTGGCCACTGATGTACAAGTGATTGCCGTCACGGACCAGCGGCGTGTAGTTGCCGCCCACCTTGAATTCGTCCAACTGATAGCCGAGGCGTTGCTGGGCTGCCTGGTATTTCTCATCGGGGGTCATGCGCGTGCTTCCTCGTGGCGACGTCGCCATTCATCCACGACATCGCCCAGGGTCTTGGGCACGTCGTTGCGAATCCAGGCCATAAAAGGCCGGTCGAACTTGAACCCCGGACCACAGTGTTCAAGCATGAAACGGCGAACGTTCTGGGTGTTTTTATAGTGGCGGGTGACGGGTGTGGCACGCGTGATGGGATCGCCGTGCCAATCAAAATCCATGTTGTCGTCTCCGGGCAATCAGGGTGTCCGGGCGTAGCATAGCGATGTGCTACCTGCACAGGAAGAGTCGGTAAGGATTAGCCTTGTGTTGAGACGTCGTATAAGTCGCCAAGGTTTTTAAAGCGTCTTCAAGGCTAATCTTTTCAAGATATTTCAAAATTTCACTTTCCTTCAGCGCAGGAAATATTGCATGGTTGTACGACGACTTAACCGGTCGTGCCAGCCCCCAACAACAATAAGGAAACACCCATGCAAAACGTCAAAGTGCTGATCGGTTTTCTGTGCCTGTTCAGCGGTTATGTCGCCGCCGCGCCGGCCGCCGCCGAAAAGGATGTGGCCCAAGCGGTCGACCAACTGACCCAGGCCATGCTGCATCTGGACCTCAAGCAACTGCACGCGCTGACCGCCGATAAACTCACCTACGGCCACTCCAGCGGCAAGGTGCAGAACAAGGACCAATTCATCGCCGACCTGGAAACCCACACCAGCGCGTTCAAGACCCTGGAAATGCAAAACCAGACCATCACCCTCAACGGCGACACCGCGCTGGTGCGCAACCACTTCCACGCGCTGGCGGTGAACAGCGGCGTCGAAGTACCGACCGATATCGACAACTTCCAGGTCTGGCAGAAACAAAAAGGCAAGTGGCTGCTGATCGGGCGCCAGGCTTACAAATATTGATCGCCCGTGACTGAGGAACCCTCTGCGCGAAGGTGAGGATCGGGTTAGCATCAGCACTCCGATACTCACCGAGCCTGAATATGGACACTCACTCGATCCTGGCCTTTACCCTCGTTGCCGCCATCGCCATTGCCAGCCCAGGCCCGGCCATCCTGATGGCCCTGAACAACAGCCTGGCCTATGGCGCGCGCTCCACGTTGTGGTCAACCGCAGGCAATGCCAGCGGGCTGTTCTGCATGTCGGCGGCAGCGATGCTGGGATTGGGTGCGTTGATCATCAGCTCCGAGTGGGTCTTCAATGCCGTGAAGGTGCTCGGCGCCGGCTACCTGTTCTACCTGGGCGCCAGCAGCCTGCTGAAAAAAACCGGCACACTCACGCCCGGCTCGCAGGGCCCCGCCCGCGTCAATCCACCAAGTCGCTGGAAGCTTTACAAGCTGGCGTTCCTGACCGCAGTGACCAACCCCAAGGCCGTGCTGTTTTTCACCGCACTGTTTCCACAGTTCCTCGACCAGCACGCCCCGCTGGTGCCGCAGTTCCTGGTGTTGACCCTGATTTTCATCCTGCTCTCGGCGTTGTCGTTGAGCCTGTATGCCCTGCTGGCTTCGCAGGCCAAGGGCTGGCTGGCGCGCCCGGTGTTTTCCAGGTGGGTCAACCGTGTGGTGGGGGCAACGTTTATCGGTTTCGGCGCCGCGCTGCTGAGCCTGCGACGCCAGACGCTCTAGTACGGCCCGACAACCCGGCGCACGGTCAGCAAGGCTTCGCGCAGTACAGGCATGTCCACCGACCCCAAGGCCAGGCGCAGTGCGTGCGGCACATGGGCTGAGACAGCAAACGGCTCGGCCGTCGACACGCTGACCCCCTCGCGCTGCAGGGTCATGGCGACCTGGTCGGCGCGAACCTCCTCCGCCAGGGGCAACCATAGAAAGTACGACGAGGGATGGCTGATGGTCGCCAGCCCCTTTAGCACCTGCGCGGCCAGGGCTTGCCGGGCGCGGGCGTCCTGGCGTTTCTGCGCTTCGAGTTGCGCCACCGTGCCGTCCTCGATCCATGCCACGGCGATGGCACTCATCACGCCGGGCACGTTCCAGGTGGTGGCCATGATGGTGCGCTCCAGCACCTTGACCCACGCCGGCGGCGCGGCAATAAAACCCACGCGCAAACCGGTGGCGATGCTCTTGGAGAGCCCACCGACATACACCGTACGCTCGGGTGCCAATGTCGCCAGCGGTGGTGGCGGGTTTTCGACCAGAAAAGCGTAGGCCGCATCCTCGATGAGCATCAGATTGTGCTGACGGGCAATGCTCACCAACTGCTCGCGCTGCGACATTTCCATCACCCAGCCCAGCGGGTTATGCAGGGTGGGCATGCAGTACACGGCCCGCACCGGGCGCTGGCGACACAACGTTTGCAGGGCCTGCAGGTCTGGCCCGGCGGGGGTTACCGGCACGGCAAGTATTTCCAGGTGCAGGGTCTCGGCCAGCACCTTGAAGCCCGAATACGTCAGCGCGTCGACGGCGATCACATCCCCCGGCTTGAGCAATGCCATCAGGGTCACCGCCAAGCCGTGCTGGGCGCCACTGACCACCAGCACCTGCTCGGCCTCGACCGTCAGCCCACGGTTGAGCAGGTGCCGCGCGACGGCAGCGCGTTCGTGCAGGCGGCCGGCGTGCGGCTGGTAACGCAGCAGCGCCTCAAGGTCGCCGGACAGCGCCAGCTGCCGCAAGGCGGTGCGCAGCAAATCGGCCTGGCCCGGCAGTGACGGGTAGTTGAAATTGAGGTCGAGCAGGCCGGCGGCGACGTTCATCTGCCCACTGCCCTGCCCCGGCGGCAACGCAATTTCGCGCACGAAGGTGCCGCGCCCGGTCTCGCCGCTGACCAGCCCCATCGCTTCCAACTCGGTGTACACGCGACTGGCCGTGACCAGCGCCAGGCCATGGTCGGCGGCGAGTTGCCGGTGAGTCGGCAGGCGCGTGCCGGGGGCCAGCCTGCCGCTGCGGATGTCGTCGGCAAAGGTATCGACCAGGAATTTATAACGCGCGCGCGGCATAGGTGATGTATCCATGACAATTTTTTGATTGTCCTAATACTCACCTCTAGGATGGCGCGAACGCAACCGCAGTTTTCTTGGATACCCCTCATGGAACGCACAACCCCCTTCAGCAACCTGGACACCCGTACCCAAGGCTGGATCAACGGCTTTATCGGCGTGGTGATTTTCAGCGGCTCGCTGCCGGCCACACGCCTGGCGGTGATGGAATTCGACCCGGTGTTCCTGACCCTGCTGCGCGCCACCATTGCCGCCGTGCTGGGCCTGCTGTTGCTCCGGCTGTTCAAGGAGAAACGCCCTGCGCGCCACCAATGGGTGCCCCTGGCGGTCGTCTCGCTGGGCGTGGTGATCGGCTTCCCTTTGCTCACGGCCCTGGCACTGCAATACGTGACCTCGGCGCACTCCATCGTGTTTATCGGCCTGCTGCCTTTGGCCACGGCGGTGTTCGGCGTGCTGCGCGGTGGCGAGCGACCCCGCCCGGTGTTCTGCCTGTTTTCGGTCCTCGGGAGTGTGCTGGTGATGGGCTATGCCGTGGCCCAGGGCTTGAGCGCCGCCCCGGCGGGTGACCTGCTGATGCTGCTGGCGGTGCTGGTGTGCGGCCTGGGGTATGCCGAAGGCGCCACGTTGTCGCGCAGCCTCGGCGGTTGGCAGGTGATCTGCTGGGCGCTGGTGGTGGCGCTGCCGGTGGTGGCGCCGCTGAGCCTGCTGCTGGCGCCGTCGACCTTGAGCGGGATCAGCCTGCCGGCCTGGTTGAGCCTGGGTTATGTGGCGCTGTTCAGCATGTTGATCGGCTTCGTGTTCTGGTACCGCGGGCTGGCCCAGGGTGGCATCGCCGCCGTCGGCCAGTTGCAACTGCTGCAGCCGTTCTTCGGCCTGGCGCTGGCGGCGGGACTGCTGCATGAACAGGTGAGCCTGGGCATGGTGCTGGTGACGCTGGCGGTGATCGGTTGCGTCGCAGGCGCCAAGCGCTTCGCCCGCTAGCGCTGTGGCGCGACCATCTTGAATTTGATGTCGATGCCGTCGGAGACCACGCTGTTGCCGGCCCACTCACCCTCGCCGATCTTGAAATCGCTGCGCTTGAGGATGAATTTGCCGTCGAACACGCCAATGCCGTCTTGCTCCTTGAGCACCACGTCGACCTCCACCTGGCGCGTGGTGCCCTTGATTGTCAGGTTGCCACTGATCTTGAAGCGGTTACCTCCCAGGGGCGTGACGGCGGTGGACTCATACACACCCACCGGGTAAGTCGCAGTGTCGAACCAGGATGCGCGTTGCAGCTCGTCGTTGGCGTCGGGGCTGCCGGCGTCGATGCTCGCCAACTGGATCTTCAGCAACGCATGCCCGGCCTCGGGCTTTTGCGTGTCAAAGCTCAGCGTGCCCTCGAAATCACCGAAGATGCCATACACGCTCTGCCCCAATTGCTGGTAGGTAAAGCTGATCTGGCTGGCGGTGCGGTTGACGTCCGTGTACTCCACCGCCTGGGCGCTGGCGCAAACACCGAGGAGGACAGCCAGGTAAATGAAAGGCTTCATGCAACGCTCCGCAAGAGGACAGGACACAGTACTGAGCTAACACCTCATGCCACGGATTTATTCCCATCCGGCGCGCGCCCTGCTAAATAGAGTAGTCGCCCCAGAATAATAAGGACGTTGCATGCACTCCCCTTCGCTACAGGACATCACCGCGCCGCAAGGCATCTGTTACGGCTGCGGCAGCAGCAACCCACACGGCTTGCACATCAAGAGCCGCTGGGATGCCGACGGCGTCCACGTGGTCGCCGAGCACCTGCCCGACGCCCAATACAGCGGCTGGCCCGACCTGGTCTACGGCGGCCTGATCGCGATGCTGGTGGACTGCCATTCCAACTGGACCGCCATGGCCTATCACTACCGCGCCGAACACCGCGAGCCCGGCAGCCTGCCGCGCATCGACTGCGTGACCGGCAACCTGGGGATCAAATTCATCAAGCCCACGCCGATGGGCGTGACGCTGACCTTGCGCGCCCGCGTCGAGGGCGAGGTGGGACGTAAGACCCGCGTGGTCTGCGAGGTCTACGCCGGCGACGTGCTCACGGCCATCGGCGACTCGCTGTTCGTGCGGGTCGACACCGGTCAATTGGCCGCCGCCGCCCATGGCCGCGCAGACTGAGGCTGGTCTACAGTGTCTGTCACCGCTAATCGAGGATTGCACCGATGACTCGTCTCACCGCGAAAGACTTTGCCCCCGAACTGCTGGAACTCTACGACGGCTACGCCCACGGCAAGATCAACCGCCGTGAATTCCTCGACCGCGCCGCGCTGTTCACCTTCGGCGGCCTCACCGCCTCCGCCCTGCTCGCCGCCCTGAGCCCCAACTATGCGTTGGCCGAGCAAGTGAAGTTCACCGACCCGGACATCGTCGCCGACTACATTACCTACCCCTCGCCCAAGGGCAATGGCAACGTGCGCGGCTACCTGGTGCGCCCGGCGAAAGCCGCCGGCAAGTTGCCGGCGGTGGTGGTCGTGCACGAAAACCGTGGCCTCAATCCCTATATCGAAGACGTCGCGCGGCGCTTGGCCAAAGCCGGGTTTATCGCGCTCGCGCCGGATGGCCTGACCTCGGTCGGCGGCTACCCCGGCAACGATGAAAAAGGCGTGGAATTGCAGCAGAAAGTCGATCCGACCAAGCTGATGAACGACTTCTTCGCCGCCATCGAATGGTTGATGCACCACGACAGCAGCACCGGCAAAGTCGGCATCACCGGCTTCTGCTACGGCGGCGGCGTGACCAATGCGGCCGCAGTCGCCTACCCGGAACTGGGCGCGGCAGTGTCGTTCTATGGGCGCCAGCCGGAGGCCAAGGACGTGCCGCGCATCAAGGCACCGATCATGCTGCACTACGGCGAGTTGGACACGCGGATCAACGAGGGATGGCCGGCCTATGAGCAGGCGTTGAAGGCGGCCGGCACTACGTACGAAGCCTATATCTACAAGGGCGCCAACCACGGTTTCCACAATGATTCGACGCCGCGTTATGACGAGGCGGCAGCGAACCTGGCGTGGGAACGCACACTGGGCTGGTTCAACAAATACCTGGCCTGACCACACCATGGCCGGCGATCACGGTGTGTCAGGCAGACCGCGATCGCCGGCACACCGACTCCTGCAGCAGATCAATGTTCCAGTGCGTAGCGCCGGCAATGGTTGAGATAGCCCTGCTCATGACTCCCCACCAGTTGCACCACACTGGTCCATAACCAGGACGGTGCATCCAGCTGCTTGGAGCGATTCTCCTGCAACACTGCCATCCAATCCTTGCGCGCGTCACGGTCCATCTGCCGGGCATGCGCGATGCCGACGACCCGCGCCAGGTAGCCGGCGGCATGCATCGCATCGGTCTCGCTCAACTCATCCAGCTCCAGCTTCATGTCCTGGGGCAGCAGTTCCCGGATAAAAAACCCATGGTCGAGAAACCGCGTCGCCACCATGCGTTCGCCCAGGCTCGGTGATAGCTGGCGCGCGCCCTCCACCACCCGACGCCCGTTATCCCGCGGCATCTTGGCACGTGCCGAACGCGGTGCCGCGGCGCCGACGGCTTCCTTGATATCGATCAGGCAATATTCCTGGTCGTCCTTGTCCCCCACCCCCAGCAACGCTGCGTAACGCAGCAGGCCCAGCGAACTGCAGCCCTTGACCCAATAGGCCGAGTCCAGCAATTCAACCTTGGCATCCTTGGGCCGCCCTTTGAGCGAGGTGACCAACTGGTGGATTTCATCGGAGGCGCAGACGCTTTCCAGCGCGGTTTTTTCGGCGCGCGACAACGACCAGAAATGCTTGCCGAGTGGAATCGTCGGCCGCACGTTTTCAATGCGCTCACGCGCAAGATTCTTCCAGGTGCGCGCCACTGCGCTGCGCATCCCGGCCTTGACCTGGGACGGACGCGGCGGCGCCTCGTCGGGCTTGTCCTTGAACGCCTGTTCGTAGCCGATCATCATTTCTTCGAGCATGCGCGCGGTGGTCACACCGGGCAGGTCCGAGCCCCGTGCGGCGGTGGCCAGGGACAGGGCCAGGCGCACCAGGTCATGGGCCGGGTTGCCGATCACCGCCTGGTCCAGGTCGCGGATATGCATGTCGATGCGGCCCTTGGTATCGCCGGTCGGGCCCAGGTTGCCGGCGTGGCAATCGCCGCAGATCCAGATGGCCGGCCCCTGCGGCAGGCGCCTGCCCATCTGGCTGTGCAGCCACTCGTAGAACTGCACGGTGCTGCCGCGCACATAGGCGTGGGCCGAGCGCGCCATCTTCAGGTTGCGCAGTTGGGTGAGGTGCGGCATGCGGGCGGAGGGACGCGGTATTTTCATGGAAGAACTCAGTGCAGGTGTAGCGGTAGAGCCTCGTCCTCGGGAGAATGTTTCATTATGTTTCAAAAATAAATGGCATAACGCCGCCACCATTCATAAGCCACGCCAAACAATCCCACGCCAATCGGTCTTTCTAATCGCCGTCCCCTGCGCGCTAGCATCGGTCTCACTCGATGCAGCGAGTCATAACCCTAACTGCACACATCCACAAACACTGCCGCCCTAATAAAAGAGATAACGCAGATGAATGACGTGATGAACACCGCACCCCAGGCGTCCGCCAAGATCAATCTGGTCAAGGCCCGTGGCTCGCTGGTATGGGACGACCAAGGCAAGGAATACATCGACTGCACCGCCCAGGCGTGGTCGAACAACCTGGGGGCCAATGACCCTCGCGTCGTGGAGGCGGCGATCGCGCAACTGCGCGACATGACCCACATCCGCCCCAACTTCGGCTCGCCGGCCCACACCCGGCTGGTGGCCAAGTTGCGCGAAGTCTCGCCGGCCTCCCTCAACCAGATGGGTTTCGCCCTGCATGGCAGCCTCGCCGGTGAAATGGCGATGAAGCTGGCGTTCAAGAACCGCCCCGGCGCGCAGAACCTGCTGGTGCTGCAGGACGGTTACCACGGCCGTTCCCTGGCCACGCTCGGCGCCAGCTGGCCGCACCCGAACAACCCGTTCCTGGCGATCCAGCCACGCTTCACCCGCGTGCCGCACCCCAACCCCTACCGCACCCGCCTGGGCCTGGACCCGGAAACCGAATCCCAGCTGTGCCTCGGCCTGCTCGAAGACACCATCCTCAAGGGCGTCGACGGCGGCGTGGCGGCGGTGATGATGGAGCCGATCCAGGGCAATGGCGGGCATATCGAGTTCCCGCGTTCGTACTACAAGGGCGTGCGCGAGATCTGTGATCGCCTCGGCGTGCTGTTGATTTTCGATGAAGTGCAAACCGGATTCGGGCGCATGGGCACCATGTGGGCCGCGGACTATTACGACGTGCTGCCCGACATCATTGTGTTCGGCAAAGGCGTGGGCGGTGGCTTCCCGCTGGCCGGGATCCTCGCCGATGACAAGCTCAAGTGGTTCGACGAAGGCGAGGAAGCACTGACCTTCGGCCACTTCCCGGTCTCGCTGGCCGCCGGCTACGCGGCCGTAGAGGCCATCGTCGCCGACAACCTGTGCGAGAAGGCGCGCGATTCCGGCGACTACATCACCGCGCGGCTCAAGGAGATGCAGAGCCGCCATCCGCTGATCGGCGATGTGCGCTGCCCGGGCCTGATGGCGTCCATCGAGCTGGTCAAGGATCGCACCACCAAGGAGCCGGCGTGCCGTGAATCCCAGGAGGTGTATCGCCTTGGGGTGGAACGCGGCGTATTGTTCGGCGAGAGCCGCTACGCCGGCCTGGGCAACCTGATCAAGGTCAAGCCGCCGCTGGACATCGAGCGCCCGCTGCTGGCCAAGGCCCTGGACGTGCTGGACGACGTCATCGGCATCATCGAGGAGCAACGGTCATGAGCACGATTGTCGACACCCCGGTGACCGCCCCACCGAATGCGCAGGCACCGCTGTCCGGCGACGATGCCGACCTGGCGAGCCTCGGCTACGAGCAAAAAATGCACCGCACCATGAGTGCCTTCACCTCGTTTGCGCTGGCCTTTTCCATGGTCTCGATCAACACCGGCGTGGTCACCCTGTTTGCCGACCCGTTCAACCGGGTCGGCGGTATCGGCATCCTCCTGTGGCTGCTGGTGATTCCGTTGGTGTGCTGCATCGTCATGGTCTACTGCCACCTGGCCGGACGCATTCCGCTGACCGGCTACGCCTATCAATGGTCGAGCCGCCTGGCCGGCAATCACTTCGGCTGGTTCACCGGCTGGGTGGCGTTCACCTCGTTTGTCGCCGGCACCGCCGCCACCTCGGCGGCGATCGGCACGGTGTTCGCGCCGGAGATCTGGGCCAATCCCACCCAAGGCCAGATCCAGGGCCTGAGCATCGGCGCCACGCTGGTGGTGGGCCTGCTGAACATCTGCGGGATTCGCCTCGCCACGCGGATCAATGACATCGGCGCGATCATCGAAATCATCGGCACGGTGCTGCTGGCCATTGCCTTGTTCCTGGGAGTGCTGTTCTTCTTCGAGCACACCCAGGGCGTGGCGATCCTGACCTCGGCGCAACCGGTCAGCGGTGGAGAGATCAGCTTCACCACCCTCGCCCTCGCGACCCTGCTGCCGGTATCGGTGCTGCTGGGCTGGGAAGGCGCGGCGGACCTTTCCGAAGAGACCAAGGACCCACGCCGCGCGGCGCCCCGGGCGATGATCCGTGCGGTGCTGGTGTCCAGCGTGCTGGGCTTCGTGGTGTTCGCGCTGCTGAGCATTGCCATCCCCGGCTCGGTCAGCGACCTGCTCAGCCACAGCGAAAACCCGGTGATCAACATCGTGCGCCTGCAACTGGGCAATGCAGCGGGGGTGGGCATGATCGTGATCGCGTTCGCGTCGATCCTCGCATGCCTGATCGCCAACATGGCGGTCGCCACGCGCATGACCTTCGCCCTATCGCGCGACAACATGCTGCCGGGCTCCAAGGTGCTGGCGAAGATCAACCCGCACTTCGGCACGCCGGTGGCCGCCATCGTGCTGATCACCGCCATCGCCGTGCTGCTCAACCTGGCGAGCGGCGGGTTTGTCACCGCGATCTACTCGATGGTCGGGCTGACTTACTACTGCACCTACCTGCTGACGCTGATCGCGGCGTTCCTGGCCTACCGCAGCGGGCGCATGCCCGGCGCGCCCGAGGGCGTCTTCAGCCTCGGCCGCTGGCTGTTGCCGATGATCCTGCTGGGGGGCGCCTGGGCCATCGCGGTAATCCTCACCCTCAGCGTGCCCGAAGAAAGCCACACCGGCGCCCTCACCACCGGCGTTACACTGGGCGTCGGTGTGCTGTGGTGGCTGTTCTCGCTGCGCACGCGCCTCAACAATGGCAGTGCCGGGCCGAGCAGCAAATTGCTGGACCACTAACCCGCACCAGGCCCTGCATAAAACCCCGTACGCGGGGTTTTGTGTTGTCACCCTCAAGGAGATTGATCGATGTTTGCACAGGCCACCTGGCTCAACCCGCCGCAACAATGGACGCGGCAGGCTGACCACCTGACCGTCGTCACCGATGCCCACACTGACTTCTGGCGTGAAACCCATTATGGATTTGTCCGCGACAACGGCCACTTCCTGCACGTGCAAACCGCCGGCGCATTCACCGCCCAGGTGAAAGTAGAAGGCGCCTTCGCCGAGCTTTATGACCAGGCCGGCTTGATGGTGCGGGTGGATGAAGCGCATTGGGTGAAGATCGGCGCCGAGTTGTCGGATGGCGTGACGCTGCTCAGCAGCGTGTTGACCGACGAGGTCTCGGACTGGGCCACTGGTGTCTTTCCCGGTGACCCGCAGGCATTCTGGATTCGCGCCACGGTCGCCAATGGCGTGCTGCGGGTGCAAGTGTCGGTGGACGGCGTGCACTGGCCGCTGGTGCGCCTGGCGCCCTTCCCGGTCGCCGCGTCCTACCAGGTGGGCCCGTACTGCTGCACACCGGAACGCGCAGGGCTGCAGGTGCGGTTTTCCGAATGGCAGGTGGGCGCGCCCAACGGCAAGTCGCTGCACGACCTGTCCTGACTAGCCCCGGCTGCGGGCGACTTCCAGCGCCAATTCGGCAAAGTTGCGCGCGGCCACGCTGGGATTTGGCGGCAAGGCCACCGCGACGGCGCACATCGGCATATCAGCGATCACCGGAAACGCCAGCCCCGGCCGCGCGTAGAAGCGTGCCGTGGACAGCGCGGTGATGCTGATGCCGCGCTCGGCGGCGACTGCCTGCAATTCGGTTTCCACCGTCGAGGCTTCGTGCACGATGCGCGCCGGCTGGCCATTGCGATAGGCGTCGGCGGTCCAGTAGCTGCGCCATACACCGCTGCCCGGCGCGGCAATGATCGGCTCGTCGAGCAGGTCATGAATGCTCACGCGACTCTCCCCGGCCAAGCGATGCCCGGAAGCCAGGCAGGCCACGCACGGCTCGGTGACCAGCGTGTGCAACTCGATCTCCGCCAGGCCCAGCGGCGGGCGCAACACCGCGACGTCCATGCCGTCGTCGATGCCGGCGTGGGGCGAAGCGAAATCGTATTCACGTACGACCAGTTCAATCTCGGGATAGCGCCTGGCGAACACGCTGAGGATCTGTGGCATCAGGTCCACGCCCGCACCGATCAAGAAACCGATATTCAGGGAACCGCGTACCCCGCGTGCATGTTCCTGGGCGGTGCGCACCAGGCGACTGACACCGTTGACGATGTCTCGCGCTTCCACCAGCAACGCCAAGCCCGCCGCGGTCAGTGCGACGTTGCGGGTGTTGCGCTGGAACAGCTGCACATCCAGCAGCGCCTCGAACTGGCGGATCGTCTGGGACAGCGCCGGTTGCGAGACATGCAGGCGAGTCGCGGCGCGCACAAAACTGAGCTCCTCGGCCACCACCACAAAGGCCTTGAGTTGACGGATGTCCACGCCGGAAGTTTGCATCGAGGCTCCTTGTGATAAGCCTTTGGGCCGAGGGTGAGAATCGCATGAGGCGTGACACCAAGGACAGCACAAATACTGTGGGGGGAGTTTGTCCTCTGCAGAGGTTGTCCTGTGCCAAGGGGGGTTGTCCTGGGCAGAGGGGTTGTCCTGTGCCAAGGGGGCTGGTTCTGGGCAGAAGGGTTTTCCTGTGGTGAGGGGACTTGTTCTGGGTAGAAGGGCTTGTCCTGTGGTGAGGGGGCTTGTCCCCCGTTGGGCTGCGAAGCGGCCCCAAAAAAAGCGGGAGCGCTTCGCACTCCAACGGGGGACAAG
>NZ_JASCPP010000128.1:0-15928 GCF_029959745.1 Pseudomonas sp. PS01298
GTGTATCAGTGTCAGATGTGCTGACTGACCCACCGCCTTCGCGAGCAAGCCCGCTCCCACCTTTGGAATGCATTCCAAATAGAGGACGGCGTCAAACCACGGCGTTATAGAACTGCTCGCTGCTCTTCTGCTCCACCAACGCCTGCTCGATCGCTGCCTGGTGCACTTCATCGGCGTGCTCTTCGCGCGCTTCCGGCAGGATGCCCAGGCGTGAGAACAGCTGCATGTCCTTGTCGGCCTGCGGGTTGGCGGTGGTCAGCAGTTTGTCGCCGTAGAAAATCGAGTTGGCGCCGGCGAAGAATGCCAGTGCCTGCATCTGCTCGTTCATCGCCTCGCGGCCGGCCGACAGCCGCACATGGGATTGCGGCATCAGGATGCGCGCCACGGCGAGCATGCGAATGAAGTCGAACGGGTCGATATCTTCGGCGTTTTCCAGCGGCGTGCCGGCGACTTTCACCAGCATGTTGATCGGCACCGATTCTGGATGCTCCGGCAGGTTGGCCAGCTGGATCAGCAGGTTGGCGCGGTCATCCAGCGACTCACCCATGCCGAGGATGCCACCGGAGCAGATCTTCATCCCCGAGTCACGTACGTAGGCCAGGGTTTGCAGGCGCTCGCTGTAGGTGCGGGTGGTGATGATCGAGCCGTAGAACTCCGGCGAGGTGTCGAGGTTGTGGTTGTAATAGTCGAGGCCGGCCTGGGCCAGGGCTTCGGTCTGGTCCTGGTCGAGACGGCCGAGGGTCATGCAGGTTTCCAGGCCCATGGCCTTCACCCCTTTGACCATCTGCAGCACGTAGGGCATGTCTTTGGCCGACGGGTGCTTCCAGGCCGCGCCCATGCAGAAACGCGTTGAGCCGATGGCTTTGGCGCGGGCGGCCTCTTCGAGGACCTTCTGCACCTCCATCAGCTTTTCTTTTTCCAGGCCGGTGTTGTAGTGGCCCGACTGCGGACAATATTTGCAATCTTCCGGGCAGGCGCCGGTTTTGATCGACAGCAAGGTCGACACTTGCACGCGGTTGGCGTCGAAATGCGCGCGGTGCACGGTCTGCGCCTGGAACAACAGGTCATTGAACGGCTGCACGAACAACGCTTTGACTTCGGCTAAGGACCAATCGTGACGCAACGTGGCGGTGGTGCTGGCGCTCATGGGCGATTCCTTGATTATGCTTGGGCAAGCGCTGCGGGAAGGGCAATACCCACAAGCGCGACACGGATGCTCGGCATATTTAAGGAAGATTCATGCACTGTCAACCCGACTACAAACACAAGGTTTACATCTGGTTAAAAAACACACAGACATGTTTACTCTGTGATGAAAGCACCCAGACAGACGATTGCGTGTGCACTGCCTGCGAATCGCAATTGCCCTGGCTGACGGAACACTGCGAGGTGTGCGCCCTGCCGTTGCCCATGGACGGGTTGATCTGCGGCCAATGCCAGCGCCAGCCGCCGGCCTTTAAACAAGTGGTCGCGCCCTTCACCTTCAGTTTTCCCGTCGACACCATGATCACCCGTTTCAAGCATCAGGCCCGCTGGCCACTCGGGCACCTGCTGGGCCGCTTGCTGGGTCAGCACCTGCGCCATCGCCTGGACAACGCTGAACTCAGCCGCCCCGATTGCCTGCTGCCGGTGCCCATGGCGCGCAAACGCCTGCGCGAACGCGGTTACAACCAGGCGCTGATGCTCGCGCGCTGGCTCAGCGAGGAGCTGGACATCGGCGTTGATGAACACCTGCTGCTGCGCCCCCAGGAAACCGTCGCGCAACAGGCGCTGGACGCCAAGACCCGCCGACGCAACCTGCTCGGCGCTTTCGACCTGGCGCCCGGCGCGCTGGTGCAGGGCCGGCACTTTGCGCTGGTGGACGATGTACTCACCACCGGCGCCACCGCCCATAGCCTGGCGCGCCTGCTGCTGAGCGCCGGGGCTCGGCAGGTCGATGTGTATTGCCTGGCACGCACGCCCAAACCGGGCGGCTGACTTGACTCCCGCGCGCCAGCGCTGCAACGTCCGCTCATCTCAACGAAGCGTGTGCCCATGTCCCTGCCGACTTCCCTCAGCCAACACATTATCCGTCGCCCCCAGCGCATCGCCTTGCTGGGGCATATCGCCGAGCAGGGCTCCATCACCCGTGCCGCCAAGAGTGCCGGCCTGAGTTACAAGGCGGCCTGGGACGCCATCGACGAGCTCAACAATCTGGCGCAAAAACCGCTGGTGGAGCGCAGCGTCGGTGGCAAGGGCGGGGGCGGCGCCAAGCTGACGGCCGAAGGCGAGCGCGTGTTGCGCCTCTACCAGCGCCTGCAAATGTTGCAGGCCGAGGTGCTGGGTTCGGATGAAGCCGCCAGCGACTTCAGCCTGCTCGGCCGCTTGATGCTGCGCACCAGCGCGCGTAACCAGTTGCACGGGCAAGTGATCGCCATCGAGCAGCATGGCCGCAACGACCTGATCTGCCTGCAACTGGCCGGCGGACTGACCCTGCAAGCGCAAATCACCCACGACAGCACGCAACGGCTGGAGCTGGAAATGGGCGTCGAAGTGGTCGCGCTGATCAAGGCGGGCTGGCTGGAACTGCTCGCTCCGGAACAAGCTGCAACACCTGGACACAATTGCATGAGCGGCAGCGTCGAGGCCATTCTCGCGGCCGACGACGGCCCCAGCGAAGTGCGCATCGCCTTGCCCACTGGCCAGGTTTTATGCGCCCTGGCCCAGCCGGACGCACTCAAGGCCCTGGGTGCCGTGGAAGGAAAGACGCTCCAGGTGCAATTTGCGCCGAGCAATGTGCTGCTCGGCACACCGGTGTAGCAACGCCCCGCCTTCAAACTGCAACAATTTCGTCACGCCCGCTCCTTAAGGTGTCTGCAAAAACCGCAGGGAGCCTGAGATGAGCCTATTAGAAGAAAACCAAGCCACCGACCTCGAGCAGATAGTCGGCCTTACCCGCCGCCGCTTTATCGGCGCCGGCGCCCTGTGCGGTGCCGCGATGTTCCTCGGCGGCAACCTGCTGAGCCGCAGCGCATTGGCCGTCAACGCCGCCACAGCAAGCCCGTTGCTGGGCTTTACCAGCATCACCGCCGCCACCAGCGACGCCATCACCCTGCCGCCCGGCTACAGCGCCTCGGTGCTGATCAGCTGGGGCCAGCCGCTGCACAAGAACGCGCCGGCGTTCGACCCGTCCGGCAACGGCACCGCCAAGGCCCAGGAGCAGCAGTTCGGTGACAACAACGACGGCATGAGCCTGTTCGCCTTCCCCGGCGACGATCACCGCGCGCTGATGGCGATCAACAACGAATACACCAACTATCGCTACCTCTTCGCCCACGGCGGTGCGCCGCAGTCGGCTGAAGACGTGCACAAGGCCCAGGCCAGCGAAGGCGTGTCGGTGATCGAAGTGCAGCGCAAAGGTGACAGCTGGCAGTTCGTCCAGGACTCGCGCTACAACCGCCGCATCCATGGCAACTCGCCGATCCGCGTGGGCGGCCCCGCTGCCGGCCACGCCTGGCTGAAAACCTCTGCCGACAAGTCCGGCAAGCAGGTGCTGGGCACCTTTCAGAACTGCGCCAACGGCAAGACGCCGTGGGGCACTTACCTGACGTGCGAGGAGAACTTCACCGACTGTTTCGGCAGCAGCAACCCCCAGCAAAGCTTCGACGCCGGGCAGAAACGCTACGGCGTGGTGGCCGCCAGCAAAGACATCAACTGGCACCTGCATGACCCGCGCTTCGACATCGCCAAAAACCCCAACGAGCTCAACCGCCACGGCTGGGTGGTGGAGATCGACCCGTTCGACCCGCACTCCACGCCGGTCAAGCGTACCGCCCTGGGTCGCTTCAAACACGAGAACGCCGCCCTCGCCGAAACCCGCGACGGCCGCGCCGTGGTGTACATGGGCGATGATGAACGCGGTGAGTTCATCTACAAATTCGTCAGCCGCGACAAGATCAACCACAAGAATCCGAAGGCCAACAAAGACCTGCTCGACCACGGCACCTTGTACGTGGCGATCTTCGATGCAGGCGACGGCGATGCCGACCACCCCAAGGGCAAGGGCCAATGGGTCGAGCTGACCCACGGCAAAAATGGTATCGATGCCAGCAGCGGTTTTGCCAGCCAGGCTGAAGTGCTGATCCACGCCCGCCTGGCCGCCAGCGTGGTGAAAGCCACGCGCATGGACCGCCCGGAATGGATCGTGGTCAGCCCCACCGACGGCCAGGTCTATTGCACCCTGACCAACAACGCCAAGCGTGGCGAAGACGGCCAGCCGGTGGGCGGCCCCAACCCGCGTGAAAAGAACGTCTACGGCCAGATCCTGCGCTGGAAGGCGGATGCCGATAACCACGGTGCCAACACGTTCAGTTGGGACCTGTTTGTGGTCGCCGGCAACCCCGGTGTGCATGCCGGCACGCCGAAGGGCGGTTCGTCGAATATCAACCCGCAGAACATGTTCAACAGCCCCGACGGGCTGGGGTTCGACAAAGCCGGACGCCTGTGGATCCTCACCGACGGCGACTACAGCAACGCGGGTGACTTCGCCGGCATGGGCAATAACCAGATGCTGTGCGCCGACCCGAGCACTGGTGAGATTCGCCGCTTCATGGTCGGACCGGTGGCCTGTGAGGTAACGGGGATCAGCTTTTCGCCGGATCAGAAGACCCTGTTTGTGGGGATTCAGCACCCGGGCGAAACGGGCGGTTCGACGTGGCCGGAGCATCTGCCCAACGGCAAGCCGCGCTCGTCGGTGATGGCGATTCGGCGGGATGATGGTGGCGTCGTGGGCGCCTGATAGGCCGTCTTCGCGGGCAAGCCCGCTCCCACAGGTGAGCGCATTCCAGTCTGGGACGTGGGCGGATTGGACGCCGGTGCATGCTGGAACTGGGTCAACCGTGGGAGCGGGCTTGCCCGCGAAGGCGTCCGCACAGCCACCACCTATCTCTGCCCGTGTGCGTTACCATACCCGGCCGGACGCGGCGCTCTGCTGCGCGCAGGAGTTCGCATGGCCCATCCGTTTGAAACACTCACCCCCGACCTGGTGCTCGACGCCGTCGAAAGCATCGGTTTCCTCAGCGATGCGCGCGTTCTCGCGCTCAACAGCTACGAAAACCGTGTCTACCAGGTGGGCATCGAAGACGCCGAACCGCTGATCGCCAAGTTCTACCGCCCCCAGCGCTGGACCAACGAAGCGATCCTCGAAGAACACCGCTTCACCTTTGAGCTGGCCGAGTGCGAAGTCCCGGTGGTTGCGCCGCTGATCCACAATGGCGAAAGCCTGTTCGAACACGCAGGTTTCCGCTTCACCCTGTTTCCTCGCCGTGGCGGCCGTGCGCCAGAGCCGGGCAATCTCGATCAACTCTATCGCCTCGGGCAATTGCTCGGCCGCTTACATGCGGTGGGGGCCACGCGCCCGTTCGAACACCGCGAAGCCTTGGGCGTGAAGAACTTCGGCCACGACTCCCTCACCACCCTGCTGGAAGGCAACTTCATCCCCAAGAGCCTGTTGCCAGCCTATGAATCGGTGGCCCGCGACCTGCTCAAGCGGGTGGAAGAGGTGTACAAGGCCACCCCGCACAAGAACATCCGCATGCACGGCGATTGCCACCCCGGCAACATGATGTGTCGCGACGAGATGTTCCATATCGTCGACCTCGATGACTGCCGCATGGGCCCCGCCGTGCAGGACCTGTGGATGATGCTCGCCGGCGACCGCCAGGAATGCCTGGGGCAGCTGTCAGAACTGATGGACGGTTACCAGGAATTCCACGACTTCGACCCGCGTGAACTCGCGCTGATCGAACCGCTGCGCGCCTTGCGCCTGATGCACTACAGCGCCTGGCTGGCACGGCGCTGGGATGACCCGGCGTTTCCCCACAGCTTCCCGTGGTTCGGCAGTGAGCGGTACTGGGGCGATCAGGTGCTGGCGTTGCGCGAACAGCTCTCGGCGCTCAACGAAGAACCGCTGAAACTGTTCTGACCGAAATGCCCCTGTGGGAGCTGGCTTGCCTGCGACGGCGTCACCTCGGCGTGCCTGATATACCGAGTTGTCTGCATCGCAGGCAAGCCAGCTCCACAGAAAAGCCAGTCCCACTGTCTGACAAAAATCCTTACAATCGCGCTTTGTTAGCTGCCTAAGCAAGGATTCTGCATGCACGCCGCCAACCCTCGCAAAGGGTACATTTTGGGCCTCAGCGCCTATGTCATCTGGGGTCTGTTCCCGCTCTACTTCAAAGCCATCGCCAGCGTACCCGCCGCCGAAATCATCGTGCACCGGGTGCTGTGGTCGGCGCTGTTCGGTGGCGTGCTGCTGATGGTGTGGAAACACCCCGGCTGGTTCCGCGAACTGCGGGACAACCCCAAGCGCCTGGCGATCCTGGCCCTCAGCGGTTCGTTGATTGCGGGTAACTGGTTGACCTATGTGTGGTCGGTGAACAGCGGGCGCATGCTCGAAGCGAGCCTGGGTTATTACATCAACCCGTTGGTGAATGTGCTGCTGGGCATGCTGATCCTCGGCGAACGCCTGCGCCGCCTGCAGTGGGTCGCCGTAGGCCTGGCAGCGGTGGGTGTAGCCCAGCAGGTGTGGCAGGTGGGCAGCCTGCCGTGGGTGTCGCTGGTGCTGGCACTGACTTTCGGGTTCTACGGCCTGATCCGCAAGCAGGCACCCGTCAAGGCGTTGCCGGGGCTGGTGGTTGAGACCTGGATGCTGGTGCCGATTGCGGTGGCGTGGCTGCTGTTCAATCCGTCGGCGCACAGTGCGCAGCTGGAATTCTGGAGCACATCCGAGGCCTGGTGGCTGGTGGCCGCAGGCCCGGTCACGTTGATCCCGCTGGTGTGCTTCAACGCCGCTGCGCGGCATTTGCCCTACACCGCATTGGGCTTCCTGCAGTACGTAGCGCCGACGCTGGTGCTGCTGGAAGCCGTGCTGCTGTTCGGCGAACATCTGGCGCAAAGCACGCTGATCGCCTTCGCCTTTATCTGGGCCGGCCTGGTGGTCTACAGCCTGGACGCCTGGATGAGCGTGCGCAAGCGCTGATCAAATAACGTACAAACCCCTGCAGGCCACGAATGGCGTGGCTTGCAGACATCCACCCCAAGGTTATCCACAACCTGATCCCCGCCATTTGTGCACAAGCCCTTGAAACTGCTCGTTTTTTGCTCAGCTCGCGAAGACGCACGCAGTGCGTGGCCTGGGGCCAGGTCTCTACAGGTTATCCACAGGCCCATGCAAGATTTCCATGCATAACCTTGTGCGTGGTTATTCCTCGTTGCGCAGTTCCACCATCAGGTCATCCGCCAGGGTTTCCAAGGATTCCTGCAACGCCTCCAGGGACACGTTCGACGGCACCTGCAGCAGGGCCTCGGCGCTGAACAGCAGGTCACCGCTCATCGGCGCCGGGCGCACATCGGTGCTCAAGCGCTCAAGGTTGACCCCCTGCTTGCTCAGCAGCGCCGTGATCTCGCGCACGATGCCCGAACGGTCATTGCCCACCAGCGTCATCAGGATCGGTTTGGACGCCGACGCCTGCCCGCTGCTGCCCTCGCCCACCAGCACCCGAATGCCGTGGGTGGACAAGTCCTCCAGCGCGGCCACCAGGGCCTGACGGCTTTCCGCCGGCACACTGACGCGCAGGATCCCGGCAAACTGTCCCGCCATGTGCGCCATGCGGCTTTCCAGCCAGTTGCCGCCGTGCGCCGCGATGTTCTGCGCGATGCGTTCCACCAGGCCGGGTTTGTCGGCGGCGATAATAGTGAGTACAAGATGGTCCATGGCGAATTCCTCAGATGTTGTTGTTTTCTGTAGGAGCCGGCGTTCCGGCGATAGCGGCCTGATCATCGCCGCGAGGTTCAAGGGCCTCATCGCTGGCGAGGACTCAGCGTCCCCCCAGCTCTTACAAGGTGGACGCAGGCGTGGCCGAAAACAAATCGTGTACCATTTTTAGATTTATCTGGAACAATCTCATAGTTTTTTGAGAACATCCCGTTCTCCGCTGTGACCGTACGACCAAAGTGGGTCGCTAAACGACGTATTTAGTCTAATTTTCACAACCGCAAGTCATCATGTAGTATGCCCAACCGTGCACTACATAATGAAAATCTGAAACAGCGCATAAGCTCCGCAGAGTGAGGCAAGCAATGACTGAACACGTTCAAGTCGGTGGCCTGCAGGTCGCCAAAGTCCTGTTCGACTTCGTGAACAACGAAGCCATTCCCGGCACCGGCATCACTGCCGACCAGTTCTGGGCCGGCGCCGACAAGGTCATCCATGACCTGGCACCGAAGAACAAAGCCCTACTCGCCAAACGCGATGATTTCCAGGCGCGGATCGACACCTGGCACCAGACTCACGCCGGCCAGGCCCATGACCCGGTGGCCTACAAAGCCTTCCTGCAAGATATCGGATACCTGCTGCCAGAAGCCGCAGATTTCCAGGCAACGACCCAAAACGTCGATGACGAAATTGCCCGCATGGCCGGCCCCCAGCTGGTCGTGCCCGTGATGAATGCCCGTTTCGCCCTCAACGCCTCGAATGCGCGCTGGGGTTCGCTGTACGACGCGCTGTATGGCACCGACGCCATCAGCGAAGCCGACGGCGCCGAGAAGGGCAAGGGCTACAACAAGGTGCGTGGCGACAAGGTCATCGCCTTCGCCCGCGCTTTCCTCGACGAAGCCGCGCCGCTGACGGCCGGCAGTCACGTCGACTCCACCGGCTACAAGATCGTCGACGGCAAGCTGATCGTCAGCCTCAAGGGCGGCAGCAACAGCGGCCTGCGCGACGACGCCCAGTTGATCGGTTTCCAGGGCCCCGCGGCCGAGCCGATCGCGATCCTGCTCAAGCACAACGGCCTGCACTTCGAAATCCAGATCGACGCCAGCACCCCGGTCGGCCAGACCGACGCCGCCGGCGTCAAAGACGTGCTGATGGAAGCAGCGCTGACCACCATCATGGACTGCGAAGACTCCGTCGCCGCCGTCGATGCCGATGACAAAGTGGTGATCTACCGCAACTGGCTCGGCCTGATGAAAGGCGACCTGGCCGAAGAAGTGGCCAAGGGCGGCAAGACCTTCACCCGTACCATGAACGCCGACCGTGTCTACACCGGCGTGGATGGCCAGGACGTGACCCTGCATGGCCGTTCGCTGCTGTTCGTGCGCAACGTTGGCCACTTGATGACCATCGACGCGATCCTCGACAAACACGGCAACGAAGTCCCGGAAGGCATCCTCGACGGCCTGCTCACCAGCCTGGCGGCGATCCACAGCCTCAACGGCACCAGCAGCCGCAAGAACAGCCGGACCGGTTCGGTGTACATCGTCAAACCGAAGATGCATGGCCCCGAAGAAGCTGCGTTCACCAACGAGCTGTTCGGCCGCATCGAAGACGTGCTGAACCTGCCGCGCAACACCTTGAAAGTCGGGATCATGGACGAGGAGCGCCGTACCACGGTCAACCTCAAGGCCTGTATCAAGGCCGCCAGCGAGCGCGTGGTGTTTATCAACACCGGCTTCCTCGACCGTACCGGTGACGAAATCCACACCTCCATGGAAGCCGGCGCGATGGTGCGCAAGGCGGCGATGAAGGCGGAAAAATGGATCGGCGCCTACGAAAACTGGAACGTCGATATCGGCCTGAGCACTGGCTTGCAGGGCCGTGCGCAGATCGGCAAAGGCATGTGGGCGATGCCCGACCTGATGGCCGCGATGCTCGAACAGAAGATCGCGCACCCGCTGGCCGGTGCCAACACCGCCTGGGTACCCTCGCCGACCGCAGCCGCACTGCACGCGCTGCACTACCACAAGGTCGACGTGTTCGCCCGCCAGGCGGAGCTGGCCAAGCGCGAGCGCGCCTCGGTGGACGATATCCTCACTATCCCGCTGGCGCAGAATACCGACTGGTCCGAGGAAGAGATCCGCAACGAACTGGACAACAACGCCCAGGGCATCCTCGGCTATGTCGTGCGCTGGATCGACCAGGGTGTGGGCTGCTCGAAAGTGCCGGACATCAACGACGTCGGCCTGATGGAAGACCGCGCCACCCTGCGCATCTCCAGCCAACACATCGCCAACTGGCTGCGCCACGGCATCGTCAATGAAGCCCAGGTGCTGGAAAGCCTCAAACGCATGGCGCCGGTGGTGGACCGTCAGAATGCCGGGGATGCGCTGTACCGTCCGCTGGCGCCGGATTTCGATAGCAACATTGCGTTCCAGGCCGCGGTGGAGCTGGTGATTGAAGGGACCAAGCAGCCGAATGGGTATACCGAGCCGGTGTTGCATCGTCGGCGTCGGGAGTTCAAGGCCAAGAATGGGCTTTGAATAAAGTGAGGTAAGTGAAAAGCCCCTATCGAGAGATCGGGGCTTTTTCATTTGTGATCCAGACAACTTAAGTATCAGGTATATGAGTTTCTGAATGTGCCATTGAGCACGACAAAAGTCCCATCACTCTTCTTAAAGCGAACGTTCAGCAACCACCCAGTGTGTTCAAAGGCAGTACCAAACTGAGGCCGATCGACCCAGAGCCAAATCTCACCTTCTACCGCTGAATAATACAGTTCGCCATCCGATGCCCGGTACCACGGTCTAAGACTCGTCGCTTCAAAGACGTGAAAGCCGTTGGGCACGTCATGGCCGTAGCGCAGGTCGATGCGTTCGGGGTCAGCCCCCAATATTGCAGTCCAAGATCGGGCTCCAAGCACTTCTTGCGCCTGAAACAAACGAGCTGCTTGGTTCTCAATGACCAGAATGTAGGCGTTACCCTCTTGGGCATTGGCTCGAGCTGCCTGTAATTGCGTTTCGTCGATTAGTGGTTTTTCCGTACTCATGATGAATTCCCGTTCAATGGTTATGAAACATGGATCCTCGCTCCATGCCTGCTAAACCACTAAACATTGGATAAATCATGAACTCTACTGTCAGAATTGACAGTAGCGACGAACGGAACCTACTGCGCCATCCCCAATTCCCGCTTGACCATCTTCGCCAACTTCACGCTATCAATCGGCTTGAGCAAGAAGTCCACCACGCTCAAATGCATTGCATCGATCACATCCGGGGCTTCGGCGTCTCCCGACATAATGATGATCGGCAACGCCGCACGGGTGGAACTGCGCACCTGGCGAATCAGTTCCAGGCCATTGCTGGGGGCCATGCGCAGGTCAGTGATGAGTAAACCGATGGAGCTGCTGGAGCTCAACAATTCCCACGCTGTCTTGCCGCTGTCGGCCGTCATGCAGCGAATACCGTCCAGGCCCAGGATCTCCGCCAGCAGTTCACGCGCATCCTTGTCGTCGTCAACAATCAACACGCGTTGTGGCGGTAAATCAGGCTCCAGCATCACGGCGCTCAGCGCCTCGCGCTCGGCATCACTCAAAATATCGTGGTCGGACATACAGTTCTCAGCAGTTCTCATCAATCTCCCAGCACACTCGTCAGACATCTGCGGAAGGGCGTTCAATGTGCACTTCGTCGGAAAGTTTGCCTAGTGGGCGTTCTACGGGGTTTGGACGATAGTCATGTAAGGTTTTTCCTTAGTTTTACGCCGTTTTCATCGACCTAGACTTACGTCCAATGGGCACCTGCCGCGCAGGAGTCGACCATGCAGGACGATAACGACAAAAAAATTGCGGTCATGTTATGAGTAAAGCTGATGCCTTCGCCCAAGCGGGGAAAACTGCTGTATTGCAGAACATCCACGGCACCCTGCAGTTCCTGCAACGCTTCCCACCGTTCAACCAGATGGAGCACGCACACCTGGCGTTCCTGGTGGAGCAGTGTCAATTACGCTTCTTCGGCCCCGGCGAGAGCATCCTCAAACCGTCGGGCGGGCCGGTGGAGCACTTCTACATCGTCAAGCAAGGCCGCGTGGTGGGTGAACGGCCGGACTCGAAGCAAGCCACCTTCGAAATCACCGCCGGCGAGTGTTTCCCCCTCGCCGCGCTGTTGGGCGAGCGGGCCACACGGACCGAGCACAAGGCCGCCGAAGACACCTTTTGCCTGCAACTGAACAAGCCGGCCTTTATCAAGCTGTTCGCCCTTTCCAGCCCGTTTCGCGACTTTGCCCTGCGCGGCGTCAGCAGCCTGCTGGACCAGGTCAACCAGCAGGTGCAGCAAAAAGCCGTGGAAACCCTCGGCACCCAATATTCCCTGAACACCCGCCTGGGCGAGTTGGCCATGCGCCACCCGGTCACCTGCAGCCCGCAAACACCGCTGCGTGAGGCGGTGACGCTGATGCACGAGCAGCAAGTCGGCAGCATTGTGATCGTCGATGAACACAAGGCGCCGCTGGGGATTTTCACCCTGCGCGATTTGCGCCAGGTGGTGGCCGATGGCACCAGCGATTTCAGCCAGGGCATCGACGCCCATATGACCCAGGCGCCGTTCTTCCTGACCCCGGACCACAGCGCGTTCGACGCTGCCATCGCCATGACCGAACGGCATATCGCCCACGTGTGCCTGGTGAAGGAAAAGCGCCTGTGTGGCGTGGTGTCCGAGCGCGACCTGTTTTCCCTGCAGCGGGTCGACCTGGTGCACCTGGCACGCACCATCCGCAACGCGCCCCGGGTGGAGAACCTGGTGGCGATTCGCGGCGAGATCGGCCAGTTGGTCGAGCGCATGCTGGCCCACGGCGCGTCGTCGACGCAGATCACCCACATCATTACGCTGCTCAACGATCACACCGTGTGCCGGGTGATCGAGCTGACCCTGGCGGAAAAAGGCGACCCAGGCGTGCCCTTCAGTTGGCTGTGTTTTGGCAGCGAAGGCCGCCGCGAGCAGACGCTCTTCACCGACCAGGACAACGGCATCCTGTTCGACGCCAAGGACGCCGTCGAGGCGGCAACCCTGCGTGGGCGCCTGCTGCCCCTGGCGCAGCAGATCAACCAGAGCCTGGCGCTGTGCGGCTTCAGCCTGTGCAAGGGCAATATCATGGCCGGCAACCCCGAGCTGTGCCTGTCACGGGCCGAATGGGCGCGGCGCTTCGGCGCGTTTATTCGCGAGGCGACGCCGGAGAACCTGCTGGGTTCGAGCATCTATTTCGACCTGCGCGTGGTGTGGGGTGATGAGCGCGGCTGCGAACAACTGCGCCAGGGCATTCTCGACCAGGTCGCGGATAACCGGCTGTTCCAGCGCATGCTGGCGGAAAACGCCTTGCGCCAGCGCCCGCCCGTAGGACGTTTCCGTGATTTTGTGCTGTCGCGCAAAGGTGCGGAAAAAGCCACCCTCGACCTCAAGGTCCAGGGCTTGACGCCCTTCGTCGACGGCGCGCGATTGCTCGCCCTGGCCAATGGCATCCACGCCAATAACACCCTGGAGCGCCTGCGCCAGTTGGTGGTCAAGGAGGTGATCGAGCCGCTCGACGGCGCCGCCTACGAAGAGGCCTATCACTTCATCCAGCAAACCCGCATGCAGCAGCATCAGTTGCAGACCCGGGAAAACCAGCCGTACTCCAACCGCGTCGACCCTGACAGCCTCAACCACCTGGACCGCCGCATCCTGCGTGAGTCCCTGCGCCAGGCCCAGCGCCTGCAAAGCAGCCTGACCCTGCGGTACCAGCTGTGAGCCTGTTCGGCTGGCTGCGCGCGGCTAAACCCGGGCTCGATGCCGCGCAGCAACAACGCCTGGCGCAATTGCCCAAGCCTGCGGCCCTGGGCGACGGTCCGCTGCGCAGTCAGCGCTGGGTGGTGGTGGACCTGGAAACCAGCGGCCTGAACCTCAATCGCGACCAGGTGCTGTCGATCGGTGCAGTGGTCATCGAGGACGGCGCGGTGGATTTCTCCCAGCTGTTCGAGCGCACCTTGCACCGCGCCGACACCAAGCTCAGCCCCAGCGTGCTGATCCACGGCCTGGGGCCCAGTGCAATTGCCGCGGGCAGTGATCCGGTTGAAGCGCTGCTGGATTTCATGGCGTTTGTCGGCGACAGCCCGCTGCTCGCGTTCCACGCGCCATTCGATCAGCACATGCTGTGCCGGGCGCTCAAGGACAGCCTGGGCTATCGCCTGGCCCACACGTTCCTGGATGTGGCCGACATCGCCCCACTGCTGTGCCCCGAAGCGCATATCCGTGAAGCCGGGCTGGATGACTGGATCCATCACTTCAATCTGCAGGTAGGCGAACGCCATCATGCCAGCGCCGACGCCTTGGCCACGGCGGAGCTGATGCTCATCCTGTTGAGCCGTGCGCGCCAGCAGCAGATCGACACGCCCCAGGCGCTGCAAGAGCGTTTGAGCCAATGGAAACGGCGTAAACAGGCGCCATCGTTTTAATGTCATCTCCCGACAGACGCCAATTGCGCCCACCCCACGCCTCTGACACAATCGCGAATAATTCTCGTTAGTTTAAACCTCTTGTCTATTCGGTGATGCCTTGTCGTCGGTCCAGAACCCACACAGTGAGCTTGTTGGCGCGTTGTATCGCGACCATCGTGGCTGGCTGTTGGCCTGGCTGCGGCGCAATGTGGCCTGCCCGAGCCGCGCCGAGGACCTGAGCCAGGACACCTTCATGCGCCTGCTCGGCCGTGACGAGTTGCGCGCACCCCGCGAGCCGCGTGCCTTCCTGGTGGCAATCGCCAAAGGGTTGTTGTTCGACTACTTCCGTCGCGCAGCGCTGGAACAGGCGTACCTCAGCGAATTGATGCTGATCCCGGAAAGCGAACACCCGTCGCCCGAAGAACAGCAGTTGATCCTCGAAGACCTCAAGGCCATCGACCGCCTGCTCGGCAAGCTGTCGAGCAAGGCCCGCGCGGCCTTCCTCTACAACCGCCTGGATGGCCTGGGCCACGCGGAAATCGCCCAGCGCCTCGGCGTCTCCGTGCCGCGCGTGCGCCAATACCTGGCCCAGGGCATTCGCCAGTGCTACATCGCCCTGTATGGCGAGCCGCTGTGAGCGTGATCAGTTCCAAGCCCGTGTCGGCCCGTGTGCTGGATGCGGCGATCGCCTGGCAACTGTCGCTGGATTCGGGCGACGGCAGCGCGGTGGAGCGCGAGGAATTCGACAAATGGCTGGCCAGCGATGAAGAGCACGCCCGCGCCTGGCGCCAACTGGGCATGCTCGACCAGCGCTTCAGCGTGGCCTCGGGCCCGGCGCGGGTGGCGTTGCTGCAGTCGCGCGAGGGCATTCGCCAGCGCGTGCGCAAACTAGGCAGCGGCCTGGCGAGCATTGCGCTGGTGTGCGGCCTGGCGCTGTTTGCCGGCGAACGCTACGTGCCGATCCACTATTGGCTGGCCGACCAACGCACGGCTACCGGTGAACAGCGCACGCTGAAACTGGCGGACGGCACGCTGATCAACCTCAATACCCACAGCGCCATCGACGTACGTTTCGATGACAAGCGCCGGCTGATTGTGCTGCAGGAAGGCGAAATCCTCGTCGAAACCGGCCACAACGATGCGCGCCCGTTCTACGTGCAAACCCGCGACGGCAACCTGCGGGCGCTGGGCACGCGGTTTATCGTCAAGCGCGAAGACCACGCCACGCGCCTGAGCGTGCTGCAGTCGGCAGTGGGCGCCCAGCCCGAGGCATTGCCGCAGGAACAGATCTTCAAGGAAGGCCAGCAAGTGCTGATGCGCAGTGACGGCCTTGGTCCTGCGCTGGCCGTCAGCCCCGCTACCGATGCGTGGACGCGCGGCATGCTGGTGGTCGAAAACGCCCGTCTCGGCGATGTGGTGGCCGAGCTTGGCCGCTACCGCACCGGTCATTTGGGTGTGGATAAAAACGTGGCGGACCTGCGCATCACTGGCAGCTTCCCGTTGCACGACACCGACCTGGCCCTCAACGCGCTGCTGCCGACCCTGCCGGTGCAGATCCAGCAGCACACGCCGTGGTGGGTGACGGTGACCGCCAAGCCTTAGCTCAGGCGGGGCCTGGGCCATGGCTATCGCGGGCAAGTCGAATCGTCGCACCGCCCCTCCCACAGGTTGATGTGCGAATACCTCAAATGTGGGAGGGGCGGTGC